>DATCFJ010000278.1:0-18522 GCA_036509605.1 Polyangiaceae bacterium
AGATGCTAGCGGTGAGCTCTTGATTGGTCGCGAGCATGTGAACTTTGACCGTGCTGCCCGGGCCGATGATCGGAAAATCGATCTCGGGCGCGTCGGCGACGATGCGCACCGTCGCGCGATCGATGATCGACACGATATACACGCCGGGGCGCACGAAGGCGCCGGGGTCGGCAGTTCGATAGGCGACTTCGCCGTCGAACGGCGAGCGCAGCACGCAGTCGTTGACCTGCAGCGATGTACCGAGCAACTGCGCTTGTGTGGCCAGGAGTTGAGCCTGCTCGGCCGCGCTTTGTGCCGTCTTTTGCTCGGCCTCGTTCGGTGACACGAAGCCTCCGTCGAGCAGGCCATTGAGGCGGGTCGCTTCGTGCGAGATGGCTTCCTGGCGGGCCGCGACCGCGCGCGCTTGCATGGCGACTGCCTGACTGCTGGCGTTGGCATTGCGACAGTCTAGGGTGGCGACGACGTCCCCCTTCTTCACGACGGCGCCCGGCCGCACCAGCACGGTGTCGACGTAGGCCGAAATCATTTGTGGACCGATCTTGGCCTCGACCCAGGGTTCGAGTGTGCCCACGTAGCTGCGTGACCCGCGGAACGTCGTGCTTTCTGCTGCGATCACCGTGACTGGTTTGGCAGACTGGTCAAGCGCGACGTTGTTTACCTTGGCCTCTGCGTGGACCACCATCGTGGCGCCAGCGGCGACGATCAATAGCGCACCGATGCCGATGGCGAGCGGGATCAAAGACGGGCGGCGGGCTGGGATTTTCGGCGATTCCATGGGCGGGGCGGGCTCGTTCGGCGGGTTGGTCGTTGAAGCGGTGTTCACGTCAAAATCCTTCTGCAATCGTGCGCCCGAAGGCCGCGCGTGCGCGGGCCAATTCGAATTGTCCGAGCACGAGTTGAATCTCTGCTTGCGTGCGCAGTGCCTCTGCGTCGGCCAGCTCTACGCTGGTGCCGAGGCCTGCTTTGAAGCGCGCATCGGCTTGCGCGTAGTTTGCGCGCGCTGCGTCTGCGGCGCGGCTCAACCCGGGCAACACGGTACGGGCGACACCAACGTTGGCGTACGCCTCGCGAACGGCTGCTCGGTCTTGCTCGCGGACGAGGCCAATCTCCTCTTGGCGAACCTTCTCGTGAGCGCGGGCAGCGCCTTCGCGTGCGGAGATTGTTCCGTCGAATAACGGCCAGCTCAGGACCACGCCGACATCCCAGTTCGGCACGCTGGGTACGAATCCTCCAGCGTCGGGCAGAGTGCCGGTGCCGGACGGTGGGGCTGCTCCCGCGCGCCCGGAAATCGTCCCCGTCAACGACAGGTCCGGACGAAGCTCGCTGCCCACCGCGCGCGTGTGCTGTTCAGCCGCGCGCAGCTGCGCCATGGCTTCGAGTAGACGCGGATCTTTGGCCTCTGCCCGCTGGATTGCTTGGTTGAGGTCGGGCAGGTCGCTGGGTGCGGGGGGGGCCGCGCTGACGTCGAGCGCTGGATCCGGAACGCCCACGGTGGCGGCGAATACGGTTTGCGCCGTGGTGAGGCCGCCCGCGGCGCGAATGCGCCCAATGTCGAAGTTGGCCAGGTCCGCTTCGGCACGAGTCAGCTCGATGGGTGGGCGCAGCCCGGAACCGACCCCGGCCTTAGCGAGGTCGCGATGCACCAGCGAGCGGTCGAAGGCGTCCTGGGACGCCTTCAGAATGGCTTTGGCTGCAAATACGGAGAAGTACGCCTCCTCCACGTTGAAGCTGACCTCGAGATTCACCGAACGGGCGCGCTGTCGCTCGACGTCGGTGATTGCGTCTTCTGCTGCGGTGTGTGCAGCAATTCTGCCAAAGTCGAAGAGCTCCTGATTGATGCCGACACCGATCAGCGTCGACGGATAGGGTCGCCACGATCCAGTGCCGGTCGCTCTAGTCGCGCCGATCCTGGGGATGTCGAGGAAGCCCGGCGACACGTAAGTGCCGGTCGTATTGTTGGCGGTCGCGGCAAACAGTTGTGCAGTCGCGCCGATGGTCGGGTACCACTCGGCCCCCGGGACTTTGGCTCGCGCGCTCTGCGCCGCGATTTGCGCGAGAGCAGCCCGAACCGCAGGCTGATGCGCGCGAGCGAACGACAACGCTTCGGCAAGACTCATGGCATGCAGCGGAGCCGGCGTGGCTTCTTGTGAAGCTTCGCTGGGTGCTGCCGGTTGCTGCGCACGTGCGAGGCTCGACACGAGCGAGCACGCGAGCAGCACGGCGTTTCGAGAACGAATCATCGCCGCGTCCCAAGCACATCTTGGGCCAGCGCATTGCTCCGGGAAAGTAGCGAAGATGCCGGCGCTGGCGCGCTGTCAGATTGGGAAAATTTCCCATTCGACTAGGAAAAACTCCCACCGCCACCAGAGGGGACGGGCAGCTTTGCCAGGTAATTCGCGGCTCGCCTGCCTGGCCTCAGTATTGCTGGAGCGGTGCAGATGGCTGCCGTCCACGTTAGTGATGCCTGCAAACCGGGGGGCAATGTGGAGTTGAAGATCGTCGCCGAGGGAGAGCGTGTCGCGTTCGTGGTGACCGACGACGGGACCGGCATCAGCCCTGACGCCGCTGCCCGAATCCTGGACCCGTTCTTCACCACCAAACCTGCTGGGCACGGCTCGGGCTTGGGCCTGGCAATCGCCAGCGCGCTGGTCAAACATCACCGCGGCACGCTCAGCGTTGCGGCCCGGCGGGGGCACCAAGGAACCCGCGCTTGCGTCGAATTGCCGACTACGATGGAGGCAAGCGGTGCTTGAGCGGAAGAGCAACTCGCGGGCTCGAGTGCTGGTCGTCGATGATCAGTTGTCGATGGCCGAAACCCTCGCGGACGGGTTGACCGAGTGCGGATACGAAGCGGTCGCTTTGTCTTCGAGTCAGCTGGCGGCGGAGAGGTTGGCGGCGCATGAATCGTTCGATGCCCTGGTCACGGACCTCCGCATGCCAGGCCTCGACGGCCTGGAGCTATTGAAAATTTCGTTGGCAGCCTCTCCCGAGCGACCGGTAGTAGTCATGACGGCGTTCAGCGCTGTGGAGAGCGTGGTCGAGTCGCTGCGGCAGGGCGCCTTTCACTGCCTGTCGAAGCCCTTCCGGTTGGAGGAGCTGGTACTATTCTTGAACCGGGCGCTTGAAGGTGTGGTGTTGCGTCGCGACGCAGTGGCACTGCAGAGTGCGCTCCTGGAGAAAGATGCGAATGAAGGCTGACTCGTCGCGTCGTCTCGGCGGTCTGGGCGCTCTGCTGATTGCGGGGCTCGGAGGCTGTGGTCCGACCATCGAGGCCGGCTTCGCGAACGCCCCCTCGGCGAGAAGGAGCTCGCCGCCGCGCAAGCAGCATGACGCGATCAGCAATGGTCCGGAGTCCTGTGGGCGCAATCAATCGGGTGAGATATATCGCTTGCCGCGCTGTCAGCAACTCGACGGCGTCGACGCGGGACCCATTGCGCCAATCAATGGTCCGCCGGCACCTCAGCCCTCGTCTGGAAAGTCCGCCCCCTGAACGAAAGACAACCATGCTGAGCCGAATCTTGGTCGCTGTCGACGCGTCCGTACGTGAGCCTTCGGTGTTCGATGCCGGGGCTCAGCTCGCTGAGGAACTTGGAGCGGCCTTGTACGTGCTGCGCGTGCTCACCGTTTCGCCGGAATTTCCGGCGGCGGCGGCCGGAAGCGTCGCGGACTCGTTGCCCGCGCATTTGACGCGCCTGGCCGTGCTCGAGCTGAGCGAGCTTTGGAAGCGGGCCCCGCACCTGCAGGTGACGACGCCAATCGTCGCGGTGGGGCAACCGTGGAAAGTAATCCTCGAGGTTGCAAAGGACTTCGACGTGGACCTCATCGTGCTCGGGAGCCACGGCTACAAGGGTTGGGATCACGTGCTCGGCACGACTTCGGGCAAAGTCGTCAATCACGCCGACCGCAACGTGTTGGTCGTCCACGAACGCGCCGCGCCCGAAAGCCTGGGACAGGGCGGGTTACCTCGCGGCTCGGCGTAGCTGGTCGGGCGGCGGTCGCTTGTGCGACAGGACGATGACTCTGAGCATGCGCAGGTTGAGCCAAATGAAGTGGTAGAGGCATGCTCATCGATCGCCGTCAGGACTAGGTGTGCGACTCGGAGTGACCCTGGACGCGACACGTCGAAATGCCAAGCACCCTGTACAACGGGCAGAAACCGATCACGCCAGTGACCAACGGCACTAACCCGACGAGGCCCCAGAGTGTCTTCGGACCGACCACGGTCAGTGCGAGAAGTAGCAACCCCAGCACCACGCGAGCTATGCGGTCGAAGGCGTGTTCATTGGTGAGCATCGTCGAGTCTCCTTCTGTCTACTGAGTGGTACCAAGCGTCTACCAATCGTCTACCAAGCAAGGGGCATTCCATGCCCAAAGCGCCGCGCGGATGGGGGTGTCACCTCCGAGTCACGCGCACGCTTTGCGCGAGCGCATGCGCTTGATGCGCGACTGGCCCAGCCGTCGAAGGCTAGGTGATGGGTTGGAGCCACCGCCGCGCACGAGAGGTTCGCGCGTCGACTAACTTCTTTTGCGGCTCGTCAGGTGCTCACCGTGCGGCCCGTTGCTCGAGCGAACCCTTGAACGAGCTGGTTGGCTCCCAGTGCATGTGCCGTTTTGGCCCCGGAAGCAGTCAGCTCTCGATGACGCAAAAGTATCTGAAATCATTGCTCTTAAGTGCGGTCGTCCTAATTGGTTGCGGCGCCAGCGAGTTGCCGCGAGCCGATCCGCAACCCACGCCGATCGCCACCAAGCTCGCGCTCGCTCATCATGAGAACCTCTACGTCCTGTATCGCGCGAGCGGCACCGTCCGGGGCCGAACGACTGCCGTCCTGACCAGCAAGACAACGGGCTACGTGCGCTCGGTCGACGTCCACCCCGGCGACTTCGTCCGAGCTGGCCAAGTCCTAGCAGTTTTGGAGGCCAACGACTCGACAGCGAGCGTGCGGCGTGCGCAGGCGGGTTTTGATCAAGCCCTCGAGGCGCGCGCCGAAGCCGAGAACGCGCTCCAGGCCGCAGACGCCGCGCTGCGCATCGCGCAGTCCACGCACGATCGCATTGCGGCGCTCTTCGCTAGTCACGCCATCCCGCAACAAGAATACGATGAGGTCGAAGCACGCCTGCAAGGTGCCATTGCCGAACAGCAAATGGCGAAGGCGCGTCTACGATCCGCGAGCTCGCGGATCGACCAGTCGAAGGCAGAGGTCGGCGAAGCTCAAGCCACGCTCGACTATGCGAGGATTACTGCTCCGTTCGCGGGTCAGGTGGTCGAGCGCCGTATCGATCCGGGCAACCTGGCGGCGCCCGGCACTCCGTTGCTCGTCGTCGAGCAAGACGGCAGGCCGCGCGTGGAAGCAGCGGTCGAGGAGTCCCGGGCGGCGAGCGTGACCCTGGGCGACACGGCAACCGTCGACATCGAGGCGGCGCCCGAGCCTGTGATCGCGACGATCTCCGAGATAGTTCCGATTGTCGACGTCGCGTCGCGGGCGTTCCTGGTCAAGCTGGACTTGCCTGAGGCCCTCAAGGGCCTCAGGTCGGGAATGTTCGCGCGGGTGAGCTTTCGCGTGGGTATGACAGCGCGGCTTGTGGTGCCGAGCACGGCAATCACCGTCAATGGCGCGCTCGATCGCGTGTTTGCCGTGGACGGCGACCATCTGCGCTTGCGCATGGTCACGCTCGGCGAAAAGCAGGGCCCTTGGACGGAGGTGCTTTCCGGGCTAGCTGACGGCGAGCGGGTGGCCGCGGCGCCGACGGCACTGCTCAGCGACGGCGCTCGCTTCGTGGAGCAGCAGTGACGTCCGCGCGCAAGCTTGGCCCCGCCGGATGGATCGCGCGGGCGTTCATTCACTCGAAGCTCACGCCTCTGCTGCTCCTTGCGTCGATGCTGCTCGGCGCGCTCGCGGTGTGGAAGCTGCCTCGCGAAGAAGAGCCGCAGATTGTCGTCCCGATGAGTGACGTGTTCGTGCGCATGCCGGGCGCATCGGCCAAGGAAGTCGAACAACGGGTCACCAAGCCTTTGGAACGGCTGCTCTGGGAGATCCCGGGCGTGGAATATCTGTATTCGACGTCGAGCCCCGGCCTGACGTCAATCATCGTCCGCTTCAAGGTCGGCGAGGACGAAGAGCGCTCCATGGTGCGACTTCAAGAAAAGCTCGCTGCGCACATGGACATCGTTCCGCCTGGTGCATCTGCACCGCTGGTGAAGCCTCGGTCCATCGACGACGTGCCCGTGCTTGCCGTGACGCTTTGGAGCAAACGCTATTCGGGCTACGAGCTGCGACGACTCGCCGCAGAGCTGAAGGAACAGGTGAAGCAGGTTCCGGGAGTGAGCGAGGTCACGCTGACGGGCGGTGAGCGCCGACAGGTCCGGGTGTTGCTCGATCCCCAGAAGCTGGCGGCCCGTCAGGTGTCGCCACTGACCGTGGCCAGCGCGCTCGGTGCGGCCAATCAGCGCCTGCCTGCGGGCGCCGTCTCGGCCAACGACCGAGAGCTCTTGCTCGAAACGGGAACTTGGTTGACCAATGCGCGAGACGTTGGGGACGTGGTCGTGGCGGTTGCAGCGGGCCGCCTAGTGTTCGTCCGCGATGTGGCCGTGATCGTCGATGGTCCTGAGGAACCTTCGACCTACGTGCGCTTCGGCGCAGGCGCTGCGGCGCAAGGCGCGGCGCGCGCTGCAGCAGCAGGCCCGTTGCCGGCCGTGACGATCTCGATCGCCAAGCACAAAGGTCAGAACGCTGTTTCCGTAGTGAACGACGTGACCCGCAAGCTCGACTCGCTGCGAGGTAATATCCTTCCGGGCGACGTGCAGCTCAGCGTGACACGCGACTACGGCGCGACGGCCGCGGAAAAGAGCAATGAGCTACTGTTGCACATGGCGATCGCGGTCGTCAGCGTGGGGGTGCTGATCTGGTTCACACTCGGGCGACGCGAGTCGGGCATCGTAATGCTGGCGATTCCGGCGACTTTGGCGCTCACCTTGGCCGTTATCTACTGGTACGGCTACACGCTGAACCGAATCACGCTGTTTGCGCTGATCTTCTCGATTGGCATCTTGGTAGACGACGCCATCGTCGTGGTCGAGAACATCACTCGCCACTGCCGGTTGCCAGAAAACCGCGGTCTGTCTCCCGCAGAGATCGCGGTGCGTGCCGTCGACGAGGTCGGAAATCCGACGATTTTGGCGACCATGACCGTGATTGCCGCGATCCTGCCGATGGCCTTCGTGGGCGGCTTGATGGGACCGTACATGCGCCCAATCCCGATCGGTGCCACGGCGGCGATGGTATTTTCTCTGCTCGTCGCGTTCGTCGTCACGCCGTGGGCCACGATCCGCTTCATGAGCTGCGGCGGTGCTCACGGGCACGAGGCCGCCGAGGGGCGCATGACGGTCGTCTATCGCCGGGTGATGGGCGCTTTGCTGCGCGTAGCTCGCCTGCGCTATGCCTTCCTGACCGGTGTTGTCTTGTTGCTGTTCGGCGCCATGGCGTTGGTCGCCGTCAAATGGGTGCGCGTGAAGATGCTCCCGTTCGATAACAAGAGTGAGTTTCAAGTCATCATCGATATGCCGGAGGGCACCACGCTAGAAGAGACGGATCACGTCGCCCAGCAGATCGCGGATGTCGTGAGCAAGCAACCCGAGGTCACGACCTATCAGACTTACGTGGGCACGTCGGGCCCCTACAACTTCAACGGGCTGGTGCGTCACTACTTCCTGCGCCAAGGGTCGAACGTGGCGGACGTGCAAGTCAATTTGGTCGACCGCGGGGATCGCTCGCTGCAGAGCCACGCCATCGCCAAGCGGGTGCGCGCCGCGATTTTGCCTATCGTCCAGCGCTCGGGCGCCCGGATCAAAGTTGCCGAGGTCCCCCCGGGTCCGCCCGTTCTCGAAACGCTAGTGGCCGAGGTGTACGGGCCCGACTACGCGCGCCAGATCGAGGTCGCAAAGCAAGTACGTCAGACGATGGAAGCTACCCCTGGCATCGTCGATGTCGACTGGTACGTCGAGGACGACCAACCCAAGTACCGCTTCGTCGTCGACAAGGAAAAGGCAGCGCTCAGCGGCGTGAGCGAGGCTGAGATCGTGCGCACGTTGCGCCTGGCCACGGGTGGCGAAACGCAAGGGCTCGTCCACGACGAACGTGCGAAGGAGGACGTTCCGATCATCGTTCGACTCGACCGCGCGACGCGTTCCGACCTCGATCGGCTTCAAGGCGTGAAGTTGACTGGTGGCGACGGCCACGTAGTCGGCTTCGGCGAGCTGGTCCACCTGGAGCTCGTGAACGAGGACAAGAGCATCTATCACAAGAACTTGATGCCGGTCGTATACGTGACCGCAGACGTGGCAGGTGCGATCGAAAGCCCGGTCTATGCGATCCTCGCGCTCGGGCCGAAGCTCGATCAGCTCAAGCTTCCCGAGGGATACAAGCTCGAGCAACGTACCGCGACGCAGCCATTCCTATCGGACAAGCTGGCCATGAAATGGGACGGCGAATGGCACATCACTTACGAGGTGTTTCGCGATCTGGGGCTTGCGTTCGCCGCTGTGCTGATCCTGATTTACGTGCTGAATGTGGCGTGGTTTCAGTCGTTCAAGACTCCACTGGTGATCATGTCGGCGATACCGTTCTCGCTGGTCGGCATTCTGCCAGCTCACGGCTTGCTCAACGCGTTCTTCACGGCCACGTCGATGATCGGCTTCATCGCGGGTGCTGGGATCGTCGTCCGCAACTCGATTATCCTGGTAGACTTCATCGAACAACGGCTGGCGGAAGGCGTGCCGCTCGAGCAAGCCGTGGTCGACGCGGGAGCGATCCGCTTTCGCCCGATGGTCCTCACTGCAGCTGCAGTGATCGTAGGCGCAGCGGTGATCTTGTTCGATCCCATCTTCCAAGGACTGGCGATCTCGCTGATGGCGGGCGAAGTTGCGTCCCTGTTGCTCTCGCGGATGACGGTGCCAGTCGTCTACTTCATGATGCGGCGCCGCGAGCAACGGCGCGAGGCGCGGCGCGAAGCCTCCACGCCGCCATCCGCCAGCGCACTCGGGCCACAAGCCCCTCCCACCGCTGCATGACCAAAGGTGTCAGCATGACCATTGAACGCTGGATCCGTCTCGTGGCAGGCTCCCTCGTGTTGATCTCGCTTGCCTTGGCTCACTTCGTCAGCCCACGGTTCTTGCTGATGACGGCCTTCGTCGGTGCGAATCTGCTGCAATCCTCGCTTACTGGGTTCTGCCCGCTCACCTATCTGCTACGAGCCCTGGGCGCGCGCGAAGCGTCGTGCCAAGCTTCCAGCAGATGAGCTTCTGGGACGACCGTTATCGCGGCGACAACTACGCCTACGGGACCGAGCCGAACGATTTTCTACGCGCTTCCGTCAGCCGAATTCCGCTAGGGCGCGTGCTGTGCCTTGCTGAGGGGGAGGGCCGCAACGCGGTCTACCTAGCGGCGCGCGGCTACGCGGTGACGGCCGTGGATCTATCCGCGGAGGGGCTGCGCAAGGCCGAACGGCTCGCTCGCGAACGAGGCGTTGTCGTCGAGCTGGTCCAGGCCGATCTCACGAGCTACGAGCTTCCCGGTGACCTCGCGGGCGTCGTCTCGATCTTCGCTCACGTCCCAGCTGTCTCGCGGCAACGCCTGCACGCGCAGATCCCAGCCGCGCTGAGGCCCGGCGGCGCCTTCGTGCTCGAGGCCTATCGCCCCGAGCAGCTCGCCTTCAATACGGGAGGACCCCGTGATGCGGCGTTATTGCCGACGCTCGCCGACTTGAGGCGTGAGCTCGCGTCGCTCACTCTGGTCGTTGCGCAGGAAGTCGAGCGTGAGGTGCAAGAGGGCAACTATCACTGCGGGCGGAGCGCGACCGTGCAAGTGGTCGGTCTGAAACCCGACTGAGCGTCCGCCCTCACCGTCGGCGCTGAATCTACGTAATGGCCGTCGGCGGGCCGTCAGCGTACGATGCGCTCGCTGTGAATCCGCGCGCGCTCTGGTTGTGGATGGTGTTGGCGATCGCCGGCATCGCAGCCTTCGCCTATTGGGATGCGCAGCGCGAGTTCGCCGCAGCGCTGCGCGACTTCGCTAGTGAGCAGACGGCGATCGCGCGGGCCATCGCTACAACGTTACCGCACTCCGCGGCTGCGGTGCGCGCCGTCGAGCGTCCGCGCTCGGTGCGTGTCTTCGTCTCCGCGCCAGCGGACGCCGACCTGACCGCGTCTGACGGTCGGCGCTTTCACTCCCCGCCAATCGAGACCGCGCTCGCGAGCGGCGCACTCTGGTTGCGCTTGACCCGCGCAGAAGCGGCAAGCTTAGGGCTACCTGCGCGTACCGCGGTGGCTGGCTTGACGCGAGTCGATACTCCGGACGCGGGTCATTGGGGGATCGTCGTAGTCGCTAGCGCTCTGCGTGAACGCGACCGCGAGCGCTTCGCGCTGTGGCGGCTGGCGCTCAGCGTGGTCGTGGCCTCGGGCTTGGTATTGGTCTTTGGCGGCCTGGCTCAGCGCAACCAACATAAGCAAATGAAAATGGCGCAAGAGCTGGCGATAGCTGCCGCGCAATCCGAGAGCGACGAGCGCTTGGTGCGGGCTGACAAGCTTGCCACGATGGGAGCGCTGGCGACGGGCATTGCTCATGAGGTGTCGACGCCGCTCGGCGTGATTGTCGGGCGAGCAGAACAACTGCGCGGCAAGGTCAAAGACGACGAACGCGCTCAGCGCGCGGTTTCGGCGATCGTCGAGCAGGCGGACCGCATCAGCGCGATCGTCCGAGGGTTTCTGGCGCTGGCCCGCGGGGATTCTCCGCACTCAGAGCAGGTTAGCCCGCGGGTCTTGGCCGAAGTCGCCGTCGAGTTGGTAATGCACCGCTTCGTGAAGGCGGATGTTCAGCTGTCTTGTCGAATCGCAGAGAACCTGCCGAGCGTCGCTTGTGAACCGCGGCTGATGGAGCAAGTCGTCGTCAATTTGCTGCTCAATGCCTGCGATGCCTGTCAGCCCGGGGGGCACGTTGAGCTCTGGGTGGGGCTCGAGGGCCCGCGCGTAGCGTTCGCCGTCACCGACGACGGTAGCGGCATCAGCGAGGCCGCCGCTGCGCGTATTCTCGACCCATTTTTCACGACCAAGCCGGTTGGGCAGGGCTCTGGCCTCGGCCTGGCGATCGCCAACGAGCTGGTCAAGCATCACCGCGGCACGCTCAGCGTCGCCTCTCGCCCCGGGGAGCGCGGCACCAAAGCTTGCGTGGAGCTGCCCGCTGCGACAGGAATTGGCAATGGCTGAGCCCTCTAGACGTCGTCGCCCGCGCATCCTGATCGTGGACGACCAATTGTCGATGGCCGAGACGTTGGCTGACGGCTTGAGTGAGCACGGCTATGAGGGCATCGCGATTGCAGCGAGCGAGGAGGCCATCGGCTTGCTGCAAAGCAATGGCTTCGACGCGCTGGTGACTGATCTGCGCATGCCCGGTGCCGACGGTTTCGAGCTGCTCAAGGTTTCCCGCGCCGCTTCTCCGACCCGACCCGTGATCGTGATGACCGCGTATAGCGCAGTGGAGAGCGCGGTCGAGTCGATCCGTCAGGGTGCGTTTCATTACCTAACCAAACCGTTCAAGGTCGAGGAGCTCGTGCTGTTCCTGGACCGCGCGCTCGAGGACTCGCGCTTGCGCGACGAGACCGCGGCCCTGCGTAGCACCTTGCGCGAGCGCTTCGGCTTGTCCAACGTGGTCGGTAACAGCGAGCCGATGCGCGCGCTGTACGAGCTCGTCGAGCGTATTGCTGCCGCCGATTCCCCCGTGCTCCTGACCGGCGAGACCGGCACCGGCAAGGGACTCGTGGCGCGTGCGATCCACGCGCATGGCCCACGCGCCAGCGGCCCGTTCGTCGCTGTAAATTGTGCGGCTTTGCCGGAAAATCTGCTGGAAAGCGAGCTGTTCGGCCATGTGAAGGGAGCGTTCACGGGAGCCACGTCGAACCGCGCCGGCCTGTTCGCCGACGCCGATCGCGGCACGCTGTTCCTGGACGAGATAGGTGAGGTCGCCTTGAGCTTGCAGGCGAAATTACTGCACGTGCTCGAGGGCGGCACGGTCCGTCCCGTTGGTGCCAACAGAGAGCGCTCAGTAGACGTGCGTATCGTCGCCGCGACGCATCGGGATCTGCATCAGCGTGTGGCCAGCGGAGCCTTCCGCGAAGACCTTTTGTATCGCCTCGACGTGGTCAGCATCGAGATCCCGCCGCTGCATCACCGACAGGCCGACATCCCACTCTTGCTCGAGCATTTTCTAGACAAGGCGCGCCACAAGCATCCGGATTCGCCGGTCCGGGGTTTCGCCAAAGCCACGTTGGCTCGGCTCCTGGATCATCGCTGGCCGGGCAACGTGCGCGAGCTCGAGCACGTCGTGGAGCGGGTGGTGTTGCTCGGCCGTTCGAGCACGGTAGAGCCGGACGAGCTGCCCAAGACGGTGACGCCGCGAGCTCCTGCCTCAATCGCGTTTCAAGGGGAAATAATGCCGCTCCGTGAGCTGCAACGGCGCTACGCGGCCTGGGCGTTCGAAGCTCTCGAAGGGCGTCGCATGGTCACCGCCGACAAGCTCGGGGTGGACATCAAGACCTTGGCCCGGCTGCTCAAAGCCGAAACCGAGCCGCCTGACGCGGAAAGCTAACTCAGAAAGCGACCGCGAAGCGCGCCAAGGCTTCGTGCAGCACATGGCCCGTGTTGCGGGCGTCGTCGTTCACACCCGGTGTCAGCGTGTTGGCTGGCGCTTGAGCGCGCTGAGTCGTCGATTGCGCCGGGCCGCTGACAGGGGCCGAGTCGGGAAACACGTTGAGGATGTAGTTGACGGTCACACGCAGGTGCTTCGTCAGCCAATAGTTGGCGCCCAGCGAGAACGCGTTCACGCGGATGTCGCCATCGACGTTGTTGCTGTCCGCGCTGCCCGCGCGCCGCGCGCTGGAGTAGCTCAAGCGAACCTGCTCCCATTTAGCGAGCAATTGTAACGCGCGCTCGGGGGCGGGGTCGGGCTTCTTGAAGTCCACGTGCGGCATGTTCTGAACGCCCGGCAAGCCGTTGATGTCGCGGTTGCCGAGCGGCCAATAGCCGAATTCGACGTAGTACGAGTAGCCGCGCAGGCTTCCGAAGCGCGCGCTCGGGGCCGTCTGTTGACCGTCGAGCGCCTCGCGCGTGCCCTTGTCGATATAAGCGGCCTCGGCGGTCAGATCGACGTCGCCTACCGGAACGCGGCCTTCGAACGCGACCCCCTGCTGGTTGCCAGAATAGATGATGTGCGTGAGCCCCTGCGAGCTCGTGTAAGTCGGATTCCAGAACGCGAATTGCCCCTGAGTGGTGAGCGCCGGCACGTCGTAGTCCACGTAACTATGGTCGCGCTTGCCGTAGCGAAAGCTCGCGCCCAGCTCCAGATTCTTCAGTGCGTCCTTGCGGTCGATCAACGGCATCACGTAGGCACGTGCAAAGACGTCTCCGCGGCTGTCGACGTTCGGGCGATTCTGGCCTTCGCCGTCGAACAAGCCGATTGAGTAGTTGAACACCTTGAGGGCTTCACCCCAGAGCATCACGCCGAGCTGCTTCTGCGTAGGCACGGCGACGTCACGCACCGTCATGGAGCGCTCCATAAACGGCGTGCCCCACTTCTCGCTGGTGCGGTTCTCCATCGTGAACGGCGCGTCGAATTGCCCCATTTGCACGTTCAAGAACGGCGCGGCGCGGTAATTGAGGAACACGTCCGTGGGGGCAGCGCTCACCTTGGCAGTCTGCGCGCTGGAATAGCGTCCGGTCGTCGCGCTCGGTGCGACGCCTGGCGCCGCGGCGGAGCTCTCGTTCGTGCCGCGTGGGTTGTCGATGGCGGTCGTGCCGAAATCCCCGGCGATCATGAACCACCAACTGTGGAACAACTCGCCTGACAATTCCGGCCGCGCGCGACGCAAAAAGATTGTCGGCTTGAGCGTGGTGTCGCCCACGCCCGGCCCGAAGTAGCTATAAAAGTCGATGTGCGCGCGACCCTGCAGGTACAGGCGGTAGTTGTCGTCCGTGTCGCGCAAATAGAATAAGCCGCTGTGGTAGCCCGCTAACGGATAGCCGTCTTTGCCGAGGCCTGGGTCAGGCGCGGGAAGCACGACGGGCAGAGGCGGGGGCAGCGCCGCAGAAATAGCTGCTGGCGGCGGGGCCGCTGCGGGTGCGAGTGTTTCGGCCCGCGCGCCATCAACCCAAGACAAAAGTAACAACGCCGCGGCCGCCCGTGAAGGACAGCCGAGGCGCTTGTCGAGCAGAGCTCGTCGGACCTGTTGTGAATTGAGCTTCGGCGCAGGTCCGAACGAGCGCTTGATCATTGATTTCAGAATTAGAGCGCGACGGCGCAGCGAAGCAGGAACTCGTTCAACGTGTGACCGTTGTCGCGAGCGTCGTTGTTGACGCCCTTGCCCAGGCCGTTCGCCGGAGCAAGCGCGCGGTTCTTGCTCGATTGCGCCGGCGACGTCATGGTCGTCGCGCTCACGGGCTCCGAGCTCGGGAACATGTTCAGCACGTAGTTGGCCGACAGGCGGATGTGCTTCGTGGCCCAGTAGTTCAAGCCGAGCGAGAAGGCGTTGACCTTGATGTCACCATCTGCGTTCGTGGTGTCCGGTGTACCGGCGCGGCTGGCACCCGCATAGTTCAGGTGCAGCTGCTCCCACTTGGCGAGCACTTGGACGGCGGTGGGCGGCGTTTCTGGGTCAGCCTTGGAGAAGTCGACGTGAGTCATGTTCTCGTAGCCAGGCAGACCGTTGACGTCGCGCTTGCCGATCCAGTAGCCGGCCTGGATGTAGTACGAATAGCCGTGCAAATCACCGCGCCGCAGGCTGCCGGGCGTGGCTTGGAGACCTTCGGTCACCTCGCGCGTGTGGTTTTCGATGTAAACGAACTCGCTCGTCAGATCGAAGGCATCGAACGGGATACGCAATTCACCCGCGACGCCGGTCTGGTTGCCGGACGGCAAGATGTGCGTGTGGGTCGTGTCCGAGGCCGTGTAGTTCGTGGTCCAGAATGTGTAGCCGCCCTGCGTCGACATGCCGGGGTAGTCGTAATATGTGTACTTGCTGTCGCGTGAGCCGTAACGGAAGCTTGCGCCGATCTGCAGATCCTTGAGCGCGTCCTTGTTGCCGGCCAAGGGGTGCACGAAGGCGCGCGCCATGATGTCGCCGCGGCTGTCGGTGTTCAGACGATTCTGACCTTCACCGTTGAATAACCCTGCCGAGTAGAAGAAGTACTTGCTCGGATCTTCACCCCAGAACATCGCGCCGATGTCCTTGTTTGTCGGAATGCCCACGTCGCGCACGGCGAGCGAGCGTTCCATGAACGGGATGTATTTATCACTCGTTCGATTCTCCATCGTGAACGGCGCGTCGTACTGACCGACTTGCACGTTGAACAGCGGGTGCGCGCGGTAGTTCAAGAACACGTCGGTCGGAGCTGCGCTGACGGCCGCGGTCTGCGCGCTGGCGTAACGAGCCGTGGTGGCGTCGGGCGTTACGGTCGGACGGGCAGCGGAGGTCTCGTTCGTGCCCGAGCCGTTGTCGTTCTTCGTGACGCCGAAGTCGCCGGCGATGCTGAACCACCAGCTGTGGAAGAATTCGCCGCCGATTTCGGGACGAATGCGGCGCAAGAAAAGGGTCGGCTTGAGCGTGCTGTCCGCAACACCCGGCCCGGCGTAGCTATAGAAGTCGACCTGCGCGCGGCCTTGTAGGTAGAGGCGGAAGTTGTCGCTCGTGTCACGCAGGTAGAACACGCCGTTGTGCCAACCCGCCATCGGGTTACCGTCGTTACCAACAGCGGCGCTGCTGGGCGGCGGAAGCGGCGGGACCAGCTCGGGGATCGCGGTCGGCGCAGCCGCGGCGGGCGGCAGTGTGGGAACCGGTGCGGGTGCGGCGGGCGCGGTCTGCGCGGTGGCAGCGCCCGTTGTTGGCGCGGCCGGCGCGGGGACGTCCTGAGCCAGGGCGTTGAAAGCGAAAAAGGTCAGGCTCGGGGTGAGAAGAATAACGGGGAATTTCATGCCAAACGGTTCCTTTCGGGCCCGCAGCTAGCGCTTTGAATGTGACTGTTTGGCGGCGTTCCCGTGAACTTCATGGAGACCGTTGCCCTCTCGCGTTTGCACCCGATAGCACAACGTTGCTCTGACAAGTAACCGGAAAAATTGAACTTCCGACTTCTCCGATGCGTGAATTGCAGCAGCACGCGCGCTTCCTTGCGGCCGATTCGCCACCTGCGCGCCCAACTCCGCCACACAACTGTCACAGAGCTGTTGCCAAGGCGTAGCGCACTACCGTCCTCTCCCTGGTAGGAGAACCCCCAATGTTCGCACGTAGAAAGCTACTCGCTGGTCTGCTCTTGGCCTTGGCTGCTTGTAAGGGAAATCAGCCCGCACCGGCTCCCGGCAGCTCGGCTGCGGCACCGGAACCGAAGAAGGACGAGGGCGTCAGCCTGAACGGTGCCGGCGCGACCTTCCCGTTCCCGCTCTATTCGAAGTGGATCTCCGAGTACAATAAAGAGAACCCGCTGGTGAAGATCAACTACCAGTCGATCGGATCGGGCGGCGGCATTCGGCAGATCATCGCCGGCACGGTCGACTTCGGCGCCACGGACGCGCCCATGAAGGAAGACGAAGCCAAGCAGGCGCCGAGCAAGCTGTTTCACATCCCCGCGACCATCGGCGCGGTGGTCGTGGCCTACAATCTTCCCGAAGTAACGAGCACGCTGAAGCTCGCTCCCGAGGTTCTGGTCGCGATCTACCAGGGCAAGATCAAGAAGTGGAACGATCCCAAGATCAAAGCCGACAACCCCGATGCCAAGCTGCCAGCGAACGAAATCTCGGTCGTGTACCGCACCGACGGTAGCGGAACGACCGCGGTTTTTACGGACTATTTGTCCAAGATCAGCGCCGACTGGAAAGAGAAGATCGGCGCGGGCAAGAGCGTTGCCTGGCCAATCGGGCTCGGTGCCAAGGGCAACGAAGGCGTGACCGGCCAAATCAAGACCACGCCCTACACCATCGGCTACATCGAGCGCGCGTACGCCTCGCAGAACAAGCTGCCGATGCTCGAGCTCAAGAACAAGTCCGGCAAATTCGTGGCGCCGACGATTGAAGCAATGTCGGCTGCGGCGGACGCGGTCGAGATGCCGGACGAGCTGTTCGTGTCGCTGTCCAACGCCGAAGGCGAAGCCGTCTACCCGATCACCAGCTACAGCTACCTGCTCGTGTACGAGAACGCCAAAGACCCGGTCAAGGGCGAGGCGCTCGCCAAGTACGTGTGGTGGGGTCTGCACGACGGCCAGAAGTTCTCGAAGGATTTGGACTACGCGCCCATCCCGGCCAAGGTCTTGAGCAAGGTCGAGGCTCGCCTGAAGGAGCTCCGCTCGGGTGACAAGAAGCTCCTTTCCGGAGCCTGATCAAGGATGTCGGTCCGTCACGACGTTTCCCTGGTTCGCGGCCGTTCGCGCATGCTCACGCGCTTCGGTCGCGAGGTGAACTGGGGGGATTTCGTCTTTCGGCGGAGCACCGCGTTGGTGGCCGCGCTGGTGATCGCGGCGTTGCTAGCGATGGCCATCGCCATGCTGCAAGCCTCGTCCGAGTCGATCGCGAAGTTTGGGCTGCACTTCGTGTTCTCCAGCGTCTGGGATCCCGTGCGCGACATTTATGGCGCGCTGCCGTTCATCTTCGGCACGATTGCTTCGTCGCTCTTGGCGTTGGTATTCGCGGTGCCGATCTCGATCGGCGTCGCCATCTTCCTGTCGGAGTTGGCACCGAGTTGGCTGCGCGGTCCGGTTGGTTTTTTGGTGGAGCTCTTGGCGGCCGTGCCCAGCGTGGTTTACGGCCTATGGGGGATCTTCGCGCTTGCGCCTTGGCTGCGCGAGACGGTCGAGCCGCTGCTGGCGCGCTTCTTCGGTTTTTTGCCGTTCTTTCAGGGCCCGCAGCACGGCTTCGGCATGCTCGCCGGCGGCATCATTCTGGCCATCATGATAACTCCGACGATCTCGTCGGTCAGCCGCGAGGTGCTGCGTGCAGTGCCGAGCGCGCTGCGCGAAGGCGCGCTCGGGCTCGGCGCGACGCCCTGGGAAGCCGTGCGCGTCGCGGTGTTGCCCTTTGCTCGCTCCGGTCTCGTCGGCGCCACGATCCTCGGCTTGGGCCGCGCCCTGGGCGAGACCATGGCCATCACCATGGTGATCGGTAACCGCGCCGAGATCAGCGCTTCGCTGTTCGCGCCGTCGTACACGATGGCCAGCGTGATCGCCAACGAGTTCACCGAGGCCACGGGCTCCTTGTACCTGTCCTCGCTGGCGGAGGTGGGGCTGCTCTTGTTCGTGGTCACCGTGCTGCTGAACATCGTCGCGCGGCTATTGGTTTGGCGCGTCGGGCGTTTGCCGGAAGGTGGGCGGCTCTAATGTTCAGCGCCTATAGGCGCCGCAAATTCACGGATTTGTTCGTGCGCTCGGCGTGCGTTCTGGCCGCAGTGATCGCGCTGATTCCGCTGGTCAGCGTGCTTTATTACGTGACCGCGCGCGGCATC
>DATCFJ010000279.1:0-5281 GCA_036509605.1 Polyangiaceae bacterium
GCCCGGAGCGAAGCGCGGCCGCGAGCTATTGGTGTACGTCGCCTCGGCCAGTTGGGCCCAAGAGCTATCCCTGCTCGTAAGCGAGATCGCAGTGCGACTGAAGGCCGTGGGCATTCACGTCGATACCGTCCGCTTCAGCGTTCGGGAGATCAAGCCGCCGGCGCGCAACGCCCCCGCGCTCAAGCCGACCGTGCGCAAAGCGGCCTTGCCGCCTGCCCTCAATCAGCAGCTCGCCGGCATCGCCGACGCCGAATTGCGCGACGCTATCGCCGAAGCCGCAGGCTTGTGGCTCGCGCTCGACGAACCGCAGGCGCAAGCCTCAAAAACGGCGCGCCCTTCGCAGAGGCCGCCCGCTACTTCAACGCGGCCAAGCGCTCGAAGCCCTCGAGACGCTGAATCGCAAAGCGCTCGTTTGGACCGTAGGTCATCGCCTGGGCGTGCAGGATCGAAAGGTAAGCCCTGAGCGCCGGCAGGTTCACAGCGTCGACTCGACGCAGCACCCCGTACATCTGATCCACCAACTCGATCGGCAACGGGCGACGCAGCGCCGCGTACAGCTCGATCGTGTAATCCAGCCACTTTCCATGCGAGGTCGCTTCGGCGAGCTTGCCCGCGTAACTCGCCGCTCGCCCGACCACGCGCGGCGGGGGCTCCCGACCGCGCTTGACCTCGATCAGCACGTTGTTAAGCGCGGTGGACAGCACGCGCTCGGCTTCCTCACCGCGTCCCATGGCCAGCACTTTGTCAGCAACACCGCCGAGCAGCTCGAGGGCTTCCGCGCGCTGAGTGGCTTCGGCCTCCACCGGCATGCGCATGTCGGATTTCGTATCGACCATGCGCTCTGCGGGGGCACTAGCTCCCGGCTCCGGGCCGGTGATCACGGCCTCGGGCGCGACGCGCAAGCCGTGCAGAGTTTCAGCGGTGAAGCGCTCGGACGGCTTCATGGCTGGCGCCCGGGGCACCGAGCGCACCAGGAACACCTGCTTGCCGACCGTGAGCTCGTCGCCCGATTTCAGCGGCTCGCTGCCCGCGACACGGCGCGCGTTCACGAACACCCCGTTAGCGCTGCCGAAGTCCTCAACGACGGCACGGTCCTGCGTCACCACTATCTGAGCGTGGCGGCGCGATACGAGGCCGTCGTCGAGCACTAGGTGGCAGCCAGAGCTGCGACCTATCAGCACCTCACCGGGCCGCAGCTCGAAGGTTCGCCCTTGGAACTCGAGCCAGAAACGCTGCGCGAGGTTCAGCGTTTCAGCGCCCTGATCCATGCGCGGCTGGGTGCGACGGGAGCCCTGATCAGAATCCAATACCGCTAAACATAGCCCCCGGCCCGTTGGCAGTCGAGAGCCGTCAGGGGCTCACCTATTTGGCAGCGGCTAGGCGCTCTAGACCTTCGATGCGGCTCAGCAGGAAGCGGTCGGCCGGCCCGAAGCTCCCTGACAGCTCGCGCAGCCCCTCCAAGTAGTCCCGGAGCACGGTCAGATTTACCGCCTTCACCTTGCGCAGCACCGTGTACAGCTCGTCGACCACGGGCGCGGGACAAGGCCTGCCTAGTGCGCTGTGCAGTCGGAAGATGTAGTCCACCCACCGACCATTGCCGGTCGCCATGCCAAGCTTCAACGCGTAGTCAGCGGCGCGTTCGAGCGTCTCCGTCGGCACGTTCACGCCGCGTTTGGCGTCGACAAGCAGTTGATCCAACTGCTCGAACAGGAGCTTCTCGGCTTCTTCGCCCTTGCCCATCGCGAGCGCCTTGTCCGCCAAGATGCCGAGCAGGCCGAAAGTCGCGACGCGCTGCGTAGGTGCTTGAATCAGGGTGTCCGCGCCGAACTCGCGGCGCGACATCACGGTCATGTCCTGACTGCCGATGCTGATTTGATCGCCGTGGATCAGCGTGCGCTTACTTTCGATGCGATCACCATTCACGCGCACGCCGTTGCGACTGCCCAGATCGGCGACAACGACCGCTTCCGCGGTCACGTTGAGCGTCGCGTGGTTGCGCGACACGAGCGGGTCGTCGAGCGAAAGCTGGCAATTGGCCGCGCGCCCGATCACGAACTCGCCCTCGGGCAAGTCGATGTCGTGCTCGTTATAGCGCAGCGTGTGCTTCATGCACCTGCTGGCTCCGAGTCACCCAAGGCTTCGATGCCGGCCAGGCTTTCACGATCTTCATGCCGCGGTCCGCCGCGAGAGCTCACGCTTTCGACCACGCGCCGCGCGGCAGCGGCGAGCGAGCTGCGCTCCGAAGGCGGCAGCGTGATCAGGCTCTGGCCGACGGCGCGCGGCGGCACGGTGCCGAGCGATGCGTACACCGAGAGCAACCACTTGCCCCACGCGGCGTCGCCGCGCGCGGCGGCCAGCGTGGCGGCGGCGTCTGCGACCGCGTCGAGCGTAGGACGCTCAACGGGCAAGCCGTTACCGATGCGCTGTTCGATACCCATGCGCGCGTGCGACAAGATACGTTCGATATCGTCGATTCGGCCGATCGACTCGGCGCGCCGCAACGATTCCACGACTAGATCCAGCCCCCAATCCCGCTGCGTCGTGGGCGCGCCGGCCAGGGTGTCTTCCTCGTTGCGATCGTTGGAGCCGCACGCTGGACACTCGAGCAGCTCGAGCGGGTACGGGTGCCCGCACTCCGAGCAATGACACATGAAGCCGGTGGTGCGCGTGCCCGCATTGACGGCGGGCGGCGCGCCCGCGCAGAACACGATTTCCTGTGTGCCGATGCGCACGCGTTCACCATCACGCAGCGCGTGCACGCCGCTCAGCGTGGCACCACCAACCTGCACGCCGTTGCGAGATCCCAGATCCTCGATCGTTGCGCGCTCGCCCGTGATGCGGATGCGAGCGTGCTCACGTGAGACTAGCGGGTCCTCGATCGTCACCTGGCAGGTCGCGCTGCGGCCGATGACCGTGTCGCCCTGCGGCAAATCGATCTCCTGAAGCAGGAAGCGGAGCCGGAATCGTGCCAATGACATCCGTGTGGTTAGGGTGAAAACGGAGCCGCAAGCGTAGCTCTTGCCGCAGAGGGGAGTCAAAGTCGACTAGCGCGGGAGCCCGCCGACCGTGTGGCCAGGACCGAGCGTGAGCGAACGGTGCCACGCAAGAGCCTCGGGCAAAAATCGTGTCCGCGCGCACCAAACTGAGACGGACAAAAGAGAAACAGCGCACTTTCGGACAAAACCCGAACAGCGCGCTGCCGCTCACTACTCACTAGTGAGGGGTTCGCACCCCTCACCAAACTCAGCTCAGGCCTTGAACTTCTTGATCAAGTCCGCAAGCTTGGCCACGCCTTCGCGCGGGACCGCATTGTAAATCGAGGCGCGCATGCCGCCGACCGAGCGATGGCCCTTGAGGCCTTCCATCTTGAGCGCCTTCGCCTCAGCCAAGAACTCCTTCTCGAGCTCCTCGCTCTTGAGCGTGAAGACCACGTTCATTACGGAACGCGAGTCCTTGTCGACGGGGCTGGCGAACACGTCCGGGCGCGACTCGATCGCGTCGTACAAGAGTGCCGCCTTCTCGCGGTTCAGCTTCTCCATCGCCGACAAGCCGCCGTTGGCCTTCACCTCGGCCAGCACGTTGCGCAGCATGTACACCGAGAACGTCGGCGGCGTGTTGTACAGCGAGTTGTTCTCGGAGTGCGTGCGGTACTGGAAGATGACCGGGATGTCCTTGCGGCCAGCAAGGACCAGGTCCTTGCGCACGATCACGACCACGAGGCCGCTCGGGCCAAGGTTCTTCTGCGCGCCCGCGTAGATCAGGCCGAACTTGGAGACGTCGATCGGGCGCCAGGCGATGTCGCTCGACATGTCCGCGATCAACGGCACCGCGCCGGTATCCGGGAAGTCGTGAAACTGGGTGCCGAAGATGGTGTTGTTACTGGTGATGTGCGCGTAGGCCGCGGCCGGATCCAGCTCGAGCTCGCTCTGCTTCGGGACGCGCGCGAACTTCTTGTCCTTCTCGGTCGTGCCGGCAACGCGCGCGGTGCCCAGCACCTTGGCTTCTTTGTACGCCTTTTGCGACCAGGCACCCGTTATCACGTAGTCAGCGCTCTTGCCTTGCGGCAGGAGGTTCATCGGCACCACGGCGAACTGCTGGCTCGCGCCACCCTGCAGCAGCAGGATGTCGTAGTTGTCCGGTACTGCCAGCAGCTCTTTGACGAGCGCGATCGCTTCGTTGTGAACGGCTTCGTAGACTTTGCCGCGATGGCTGTGTTCCATCACGCTCATGCCGCTGCCGTCGATGTCCAGCAACTCCTTCTGAGCGCGTTCGAGAGCGCCCAACGGAAGGGCTGCGGGGCCTGCATTGAAATTGATTACTCGAGCCATGGTCCTCCACGCGGGCCTGAGCCACGCGGCACTCGAGCTAGCGCCAGTGCTGCGTCGCGTCAAGCGTCGCGGGCGTGTTTTGCGATTGCGTCCAAATCCGCAATCGGAACTCTGCCTATGCGCGCCACTGCGTAGAGCCGTTCGCTGACGCTAACCACGGTAGACGGCGCTCCGCCGGGACTCGCGCCGGGCACTACGAGTAGCGCACCCTGTGCGATAGCGTGCGCGAAAGCCGCCGCGACGGCGTCGGAATGGACAGCGGGCGGCGCCCCGGGAAGGTTCGCGCTGGTTGCGCTGAGCGGACGCCCGAAGCGGCGCGCCAGGTCCGCTGCGGGCGACGCGCCCGGCAGACGGACGGCGAGGCTCCCGCCCTGCGCAACCCGCGCCGCGACGGTGGTTGCGGCCGGCAACGCGATGCTGAGACCCCCGGGCCAACATGCTTCCGCGAACGCCTGCGCTAGGGGCGGCACTTCACCGGCGACGAGCGCGTGCCACGCCGCGCGCTCGGGCAAGATGATGGGCACGCCCTTGTCCGCGCCACGCGGTTTCAGCGCGAACAGCGCTTCGACCGCAAGCGGGTTACCAATGTCGGCGAGTAAGCCGAAGAACGACTCGGTCGCCGCAGCGACCACGCGCCCCGCGGCAAGCTGCTCGAGCGCGGCTGTTAGCTCGTCGGTCATCAGCCGGAGCCCAATGCGCGCGCGGCAATGTCGCGTCGATACTGACGGCCTTCGAACTGGATCAGCTCTGCAGCTTGGTAGGCACGCGCAAGCGCTTCGGGGAGCGTCGCGCCGCGCGCGGTCACGCCGAGCACGCGGCCGCTCGAGGTCACGATTTTGCCGTCGCGCATCGCGGTGCCCGCGTGGAACACCGAGACCCCTGGAACCCGTGCGGCCGCATCCAGGCCCGTGATGACGTCACCCGTGCGCGAGTTCTCGGGGTAACCGCCAGCG
>DATCFJ010000280.1:0-19702 GCA_036509605.1 Polyangiaceae bacterium
ATTTCGAAGATGGGCCTCAGCGTGAGCCTGTGCTCGTGCGTGAATGCTGTTTGGCGCGTGCTGTCAGGCGAGCGGCTTCTAGTGCGGGCTACCCTCGACGAACTTGGTACGACAGTTGCTGAGTTCCTCTCAAGCAACGCACGAGTACCAACGGCATCCCGGCGTGGGCGCTGAGATCAGAGAACCGACTGGCGACAGCGCGCCAACGAGCAATCGTCGCGGTGTCCCTGCGCCCCGCGCTGCTTCTTCACGGCTCGTAACGCGGGTCGGCTAGGAAATGGTCGTCGGTTAGGGCAACGAGAAACGCGAGCAAGTCTGCCTTGTCGCCGTCTGACAAGGAAAGGGGGATGATCTGCGGATCAGTGGTGGGGTCTCCCCGACCACCGCGGGCGTATTGTTCGATCACGTCTTGCAGAGTGGCTACGGAGCCATCGTGCATATACGGCGCACTCGCAGCCACGTTGCGTAGTGTCGGCACCTTGAACTTCCCGAGATCGCCGTCGAGCCCTGTAATCGCTTGACGGCCGGGATCGCCGCCAGCGACGTAAGTGCCATTGTTGAAGTAGCCTCCGTTCGTCAGTGGGCCGCCGGGGTGGCAGTGCGAGCAAGCGGCTTTGTCGGAAAGGAAAAGAGCTTCCCCACGCTGCGCAGCTGCCCCAAAAGCACTGTCGTCGCCGATCAGGTGTTTGTCATAGGGGCTGCTGCCACTGACCAGCGTCCGCACAAAGCTGGCCAGCGCTTGTTGCAGTGTTTCGACCGAGGGCCGCCCGACGCCGAACGCTGTGGCAAAGTCCCGGACGTATGCGGCGTCTGCGTCCACAGCCGTCAATGCGTCGTCGAGAGCGAGATCCATCTCAAGCGGATTTTCGATCGGCTTGGTGACTTGCTCCTCTAGCGATGCGGCTCTCCCATCCCAAAAGAAGGTGGCATCCCAAGCAAGGTTCACTAGCGCGGGGGCGTTGCGTGTCCCCATGCGGCCGTCCACGCCAGCTGAAACAGATGCGGGATCGGAGAAAGCATTCTCCTGCTTGTGGCAGCTCCCGCAAGCTACCTGGCCCGTGCGCGATAGGCGCCGGTCGAAGAAGAGCCGGCGCCCAAGCTGCGCGCGCGCTTCGGTGAGCGGACTGTCGACGGGCGCGACGGCAGCGATTGGCCCATCGGGATAACCGGCTGGAGCCTGCTGGTCAGTGAGTAGGAGAGTTGGTGGATCATGACCTCCACATGCCGTGACGGCTGCCAGCGCCAGCGCGCTAGTTGCCTGATAGAAACCCGAAGAGCTCGCGCATGTGGCCACGTCGCCTCAGGGCTCGAGCACAAAGATGGGGAGACGCGGGGCGGCCCGGCGCAGTTGTTCACCCTCAATGGCGCTGGGGATCGGGGGAACGGGGCCATTAGGCGGGTCGCCGGGGTCCATACTCGCTGCGCCATCGAACAGCTGTTGCATGTCGAGTCGCATATGCCGCGAGACCGGCCCTGACCTTGGCACGGCAAGCGGACCGTCGACATGCACGACGGGGGCGAACAGCAGTCCAGGGAACCCTCCCATGCGGATCATTGCGAAGGGGGCAGCGAGCCCACCATCGCTGCTCGGCGTTCCGCCGTCCATTGGATTGGTACCGCCTTCGATGCGTGCTTCGAACACGAGGAAGAGATAGCCAAAACCTGCTGACCAGGTCATTTGCGACGCGGCAGAGAGAGGTGCCTGTCGCTGGCTCTGATCGCCCGCGTTACAACCGTCAACGAGACCCAGCGTCAGCTCGAGACCGTTGTAGCTGCCGGGCTCGGCCCGGATGCTCCATGCGGTCGACGTCGCGTCTTCCGCGTTGAAGAGGTGAACACCGTAGGGTTCCAACGTTCCAGTGCCTGTCACCAGATCCACCGGTGCACGACTCCCGTCTTGGCGAATAAGGCCGACGTTCGAGATGTAAAAGCGAAAGTCTAGGGGTGTTAACGTCGCGCCATCGGGAAGAGCGTTCGGCTGGCCGTAGATCATAGCTTGTCCACCGAGAAATGGATCGGTTTGAAACGTCACCACGGTCCCGGCCGCTTGCAGAGTTTGCGGCGTTTCCGGACACCCTTGCGCACCGCTCACGCCACCCCCGCCGACATCCGAGGTCGCCCCGCCGACATCCGAGGTCGCCGCCCCGGAGGCGGATGCCGCGGCCCCGGCATTGCCCGGAGCTGAGGCTTTCCCACCGCAGCCGGCGGACGCCGCGAGCACCCACAAGAACGAAGCAGCCAGCACCCTGTTGCCGTCGAAGCAGCCCATCACACACTGTAGAGCGCTGGTACAATTGGGTCAAGCGCACCTAGTGAGACGTCGACGCGCCGTGCGCAGCACCGATCGGTCGTCGGTTTCCGAGAAGCGGTACTTCCAGCTAGACCGTTTCAATCCACAACGGCTCGAGCGCTGCTCGCGCGAGCCCCAACGGTCACTGGCCCCTGCGCTGCGCCGGTGGACTGCCGAGCTTGGACGGCGTCTGCTGTCGCTGGCGCCCAGCTCGCCCGGCGCGCCCAGCAACCAGCCGTCATGCGTCAGCATCAGCGCGGCGTGCAACAACGTCCTTTGACGGCACTACGTTGCCCGTTTCGCTGCCGAGGGGCACCGTTTGCACGTGCCACTCCCTGATCGACGTATGAGCGAGAGACGCGCGGCTGGATCGAAAAGAAGGACTACGACGAGGGCAGCCGGCGAGCGCGATGGGCCCCACCAAAGCCGAGCGCGCCCAGGCAAGGGAAGCACAGGAGAAGTGCGCGCAGCGAATATGGCTCGCGGTCGGCTGTTTCGGGTGCCGCTTTTTGCGCGGGGGCGGTCGTGTTCATTGTTGAGGTTTCTGCTTCGCTTAGGGCTCATGGCCGCTGTCAAGCTTGGCTCTTCCGCGTGGCTCTTCCGCGGGCGCGTCAGATTTTTCTTCCTCGGCTGCCACTTCTCCCGGAGCCAGCCGAAACTTCATTGCTGCGGGAGCAATCTAGAGCTCTCGCGACAATCACGGGCTGACGCAAACTGTCGGGCCGTGCTAGGGGAGGGGCACATTGGCGGGTGACGTTGTAGCGCGCGAGGTCCGGCTCGCTCCGGGTGTCGGGGAAGCTTGGTGGCATGGGCTTGACCTGCGGCGCGTAGCGTATCGAACGACGCTCGTCGCCCTGATCTTGATTGGGGCCTATTTTCGCTCGCGCCGCTACTGGATCGATCCGCTCGGGCTTTGGGTCGACGAAGCGACCTGGGCCCTCCGCCTGTTCCGTCGCTCGCTTACCGAGCTCGAGTTTCGCCCCATCGGCTATATGGCGTTGACCAAGCTCATCGTCAGCGTTTACTGCGACGAGCGCACGCTGCGGCTATTGAGTTACGTTGCGGGGCTGGCGAGCTTGCCAATCGCGGCGGACATTTCGAAGTATTTGTTCAAGTCGCGCCTGGTGCGAGTGCTATGCGTTGCCGTGGTTGCATACAACCCGCTGCTCATCGACATGGCTCGAGAGTTCAAACCGTACTCGGTGGAATTTTGCGTGCATCTCGGGCTCGTCTGGCTCTTCGTTCGCTGGCGAGCAAAGCGCTCGCGGGCTTGGCTCGGCGCGCTGCTTGTATGCTCCGTTTTCGCTTTTCCGTTCGCTTACAACATCGTGTTCCTCTTGCCCGGGCTGTTCACGCTGCTCGGTTACGAGCTCCTCCGTGCGAAGGCGCATCGAGCGCTGCTCGCTACCATATGCGCGGCGATCGCCGCGGCTGCCGTTATGGCCACCATCTACGCATCTGCCCTGCGCGGCACGACTCAGGATAGCGGCGGCAGTACCGAGCATTTCTGGGGTAAGAAGTACGACGTCTTCTATCTGCCGAGCGCGCGGCAGCCGCACCGAGCGACGGCACGGCTGCGCTGGCTCGCCCGCAAGTATTGCGACCTGGCAGCGTTTCCGGGCAGCCATGGCAATCCGTCGCGTAAAGCCGGCTTCGCGGTGGGCGAGACGCCGAACAAGCTCGCCGAGGTCGGCTCCTACGCCTGGCTCTTGCTGCACGGCCTCGGGCTTCTCGCGTTACTCGCTTACAGGCGTCAGTGGCTGTTGCTTTTGACCGGACCGCTGCTTGCGAGCATTGTCTTCAACGCACTGTCCCTGTGGCCATTCGGAGCCTTTCGCAGCAACGTCTTCCTGTTTGCCTACCTGGTCTTGATCCCGATGGTCGGCTTGGATGTCCTGCTCGCTGCGCAGGTCGCAATTGCGCGAATTGCCGGCGCGCTCGGCTCCGGGTTGTTGCTCGTTGCGAATCTGAGCTCCGGCTTCGAACCCCACACTCGGAAGCACTTTTTCGCCGGTCAAACCGAGATGACCAGCCTCATCACTCGCATGGCCGCGATTCGGGCGGAGCAGCCCGACAAGCTGCGACGCCACGCAACGCCTGTGCTGCTCGATTCTCACTGGTGCGCGCCGTTCCGCTTCGAGCAAGCTTACAACGATAGCGCGAGGCGCCAGTTCGCCCAATTCCTGGAGGATATTGACGTCTCCTGCCCGCCTAGCGTCCCAGCGGCGCTTCGAGGCTCTCGAGGGCAACCCTTCTTTATCGTCGCATCCGCAGAGCGGACTTTGTCTGCCAGAATGCTGCGCACTCGAACACGCATCATCGCTCATGAAGTGATCCGCAACACCGACGACCTGTACTTCGTCACGGCTCGCTGAGGTCCGGGCATTCCCCGGGGCGCGGTGTGCCCAAAAGCGGGCTCTGGCTCTCCGACAACTTCGGCGGGAAGCGCGGACGTCACTAGAACGTACGCGGGGTGCTGCCCGGCCGGAGAGCGACATGTGAGGGCGGTCTGTAGAAGCGCCGCTAGTCCGAATTGGGAGATCCACTTCAGCCGACATCCACCTACCAATGTATTGACGCTGGGCCGAAAGATGCCTTGGCATTTCGGCCCTTTGCTACGTTGCTTGTGATCGGTTCCAGCATTCGCCAACATTGAACGAGTGGCGCCCGTTCCTTTTGTAAGAGCCTTGCCTATGCGTCTTGGAAAATTTAGCCGTTTGTGTGCGTTCGCCGCTGGGTGTGTCGCAATCCTAAGCTGTAGCGCTGGCGGCTCGAACGGCCACGTGGGGGCGGGCGCGAGCTCAGCAACGGGAGGCTCTGGCACAAGCGCGAACGGCGGCAGCGGCGCCAGCGCCGACAGCAGCGGCTTGATGCTCGGAGGTATGAGCAGCGGTGGCGGTGCGGCCGCAAGCTGCATAGGCATGTCGGCGCCTGGCTGCGGTGACGGCACCTTGCAGGCCAGCTTGGGGGAACAGTGTGACGATGGCAATAGCATATCGGGTGACGGCTGCTCGGGCGTTTGCAAGATCGAGCCCTATTACACTTGCCCAACGGCAGGTCAGCCGTGCGTCACCACGATCGTCTGCGGCGACGGAAAGGTGGGTCCCGGTGAAGCTTGTGACGATGGCAATCAAACAGGCGCCGACGGCTGCGCCGCTGATTGCCGTTCAGTGGAGAAAGGCTACGCATGCCCGACTCCAGGCAAGCCGTGCGTCAAGACCCATGTATGCGGCGACGGGAACGTTGACCCGAGCGAAGGCTGCGACGACGGCAACAATGCGGCTGGCGACGGCTGCGATGCGCGCTGCCGCATCGAGCTCGGGTTCAAGTGTGGCGGCCAGCCGAGCGTCTGTACCGCGACCGTCTGCGGCGACGGGAAGAAGGAGGGTGCTGAGAGCTGCGACGACGGCAACGCGGTGCCGTTCGACGGTTGCTCTGAGACCTGCCAGGCCGAACCATCGTGCGCAATCGGCTCGGCCTGCACGTCGGCCTGCGGTGACGGTATCGTGCTTGGCAACGAGCAGTGCGACGACGGAAACTCGCGCAATGGTGATGGCTGCTCGAGTACCTGCCAAATCGAACCGGGCTTCACGTGCGACACGCCGACCTGCGTGAAAGACGCGACCGGCGATTGCACCATGACCGTACCGGCCGTGTTCCGCGACCAGGACGCGTCCAAGAACGCCGATTTCGAGAACGACAAGCCGCCGAACAGCACGATCATTGCGGGAATGGTGGGGAATCAGCTTGCCGCAGACAACAAGCCAGCCTCGAGCGGCCTTGGCGGCTACGGCAATTGCACGCTTGCCACTGGCTGCATCCACAGCGCCGCGACCTTCAACGAGTGGTACCACGACGCAGCCGGCACCAATATCGCTTATCCGGGCTCGATCGTCTTGTACCAAGGCACCGACGGTAAGTTCGTGAATCGCTGGGGCGCGAACGGACAGCAATGGCAGGCTGTTCCGCAACAGGCGTGCTCGAGCAACTTGGCTCTGGGCTGCGCGAACGCCGCTACCGATTGTCCAGCGGGCGACACGTGTGTCGCCAACATCAGTTGGTGCGCGAACGCCGGCGCGACCTGCGCGGATCCGGCTTGCGCCGCGCAGGTGGCGACAGGCGCCACCTGCTTCGCTCCGTGCACACCCTGGAATCAGACGACCGTGTGCACCGCGCACGCACTAATGCTCGACGGCAACCCGCTATTTTTCCCGATCGACAAGCAACCCGGCCTGCCTGGGACCACACGCCTCTCGGCGCAAATCCCGCAGCCTGTCTACTTCGGCAATTGGGCGGACGAGACGGGGAAGCCCCTGCACAACTTCGGGTTCACGAGCGAGGTCCGCTATTGGTTCCGGTACGACTCGGCGGCGCCCGCAGCCACCTTCGATTTCGTCGGTGACGACGACGTGTGGGTGTTCGTCAACGGTACGCTGGCGCTCGACCTCGGCGGCTGGCACGTGCCGCTCGAGAAGAACTTCACACTCGACGCCGCGTTCGCCACGAAGTTCGGCCTGAAGAACGGTCAAGTCTACCAAATCGCCATCTTTCAAGCCGAGCGTATGGTCACCGGCTCTTCGTTTAAGCTCACGCTGTCCGGCTTCAACGCGGCCCCGAGCGATTGTCACGCCACCTGTGGCGACGGCATCATCGCTGCAGGCGAGGCGTGCGATCTCGGCTCGACCATGAACAACGGTGCGTACAATGGCTGCAATCCGGATTGCACCCCGGCGCCCCATTGCGGAGACGGCATGGCGCAGATGCCTCAAGAGGCTTGCGACAATGGCGATAGCAAGAATACTGGCGCCTACGGCGGCTGCGCGCCGAACTGCCAGCTTGGTCCGTACTGCGGCGACGGCGTCGTACAATCCAATCGCGAGCAATGCGACGACGGCATGAATACCGGCGCGTACGGCACCTGCGCGCCGGGCTGCGTGCTGGGTCCGCGTTGCGGCGATGGCATCGTCCAGGCAGACCAAGGAGAGGAGTGCGACGAGGGCAACATGAACGGTGGTGGTTGCGATGGCAACGGCACTGGTTGCACTTCGGCGTGCAAGGTGGTGAACGTTAGGTGATTTCGAAACCCGTTGTGTCCAGAAATTCATCGCGCTGAATTCTCGCGTGATTCCGGCTGAAATACAGGCTGGAAAATGACCTAGCAAAGGTGAGCACTTGCGGTCCACCGATGCTGCCAGTGACCTTCCAGTTTTTGATCGCCATGCTCGCATACGCGATCAACGAGCGCATGGCGCGCAAGCTTGACTACGTTCAGGAGGAAGTTCGTGTGCTCAAGGAGGCCCTCCTCAACGTGACAGGAAAGAAGCGAATCGCCCTCACCGCCGAGCAGCGGCAGCGCCTGGCCATCAAGGGCAAGGCCCTCACCCCGGACGAACGCCAAGGCTGCTGCCAGCTGGTCCAGCCAGCTACAATCCTGAAGTGGTTTCGTGACCTTGTGGCGAAACCCTATGACGGCTCCAAGCAGCGAAATCCGGGTAGGCCTCGCAAGCCGAACGAATTGCGCGAGCTCGTGCTTCGACTTGCCAACGGTGGAGCTACGCGAGATCTCCACTCGCGCCAAGATTTCGCCCGCGCGCTTTTGGAACGAATACCAATGGGGCAACCTCAGGGCCGACCCCGCGAAGCTCGTTGAGCGCTACTTTGACGCGCACTTGTACTTTGCCAATTGGGGAACGCATCGTTTGATGCTGCGGATCCCGGCCAGTGGCGTGGACGCCAAAAGGCTGCGCGCGTACTTCGTCGGCGATCCGGCGAAGTTGCGCGTCGCGGGATCGCATCTGATTCTCGATCTCCAGACTGAGGACGAGGGCGGGGGCGACTTTGAAGACTATGAAGAGGAGGAAGGCTCGCTCGCAGCGCTTGCGCCGCTCCGCGTCGAGCTGATGCATGGGGATCTCCGTGGCGCCTACCTGGCGTGGTTGCTCGCAGTACAGTCGGGCAGCGTCTCGGGGACACACGACGACATGATCATCGGCAATGTGGTCACCGACGTCGCGGGTAACGGCATCTCGATCGGGAAATTCACTGTCAGCGAAACGACTGAGTTCCACGTCCCCTACAACCCGACCGACAAGAACGAAATCTGCACGAACGACACGATCAAGGACAACTACATCCACAACGTGACGACCGAATTCCAGGGCGCCACCGGCATCGCGGCCGGCTATCCCAAGCAGGTGGACATCGAGCACAACGAGATCGCGTACGTGAACTACACCGGCGTCTCAGTCGGCTACGGCTGGACGAATACCGTGAACGCGATGAGCAACAACTACATCAATTACAACAACATCCACCACGTCACCCAGATCATGGCCGACGGCGCCGCGCTCTATGTGCTGTCGAACCAGCAGCCCGCGTCGCAGATGGAATACAACTTCATTCACGACTATCAGACGAGCCAGTGGGCAGATTACGGGGACCAGGGCATCTACTTGGATGAGCAGACGAGCGGTTACACGATAGCCCACAATGCCATGGTCAATGCACCGATGAATGTCGCGCAGAACAATACGGGTACGAACACCATCACCGATAATCCTGCCAGCAACTCGTCGTCGGTCAGCTCGATGGCTGGGATCGAGGCTTCCTATGCCGATATCAAGAACACGGCAATCCCTCTCCCCACGTTCTAGCGGGGGCGTTGCGTGAGGTCTCCACGGTCGGCGGCCTACGCGCGCGTCGCTATCGGTTCGGCCTTGTGGCTCGGCTTGTGCGGAGTCGCCCGCGCGCAGACGACCACCAAGACGTTCATCGACTATTTCCGACCGACCCCGGTCACGTGTCCGCTCACCACGAAAGCATGGGGTTGCACCGCGACGGGCTCCACGCCGCCCAACTGCAGCGCGGGCATGGGCGTGGTGCCGCGGGACACCTGCAACGGACTCGAGAGTCCCTCGAACCCGCCCGGGTATTACTACTGGGACGGCAGCATCATCCTCGCTCCCGACGGCACCTATCACTTGTTCGCCGACAGGTGGGCCGGTTCCGGCGGGTTCAACCCCGGCTGGGAGGGCTCCGATCCCGTTCACGCCGTCGGCACCGGGAACCCGTTTCGCAAGTCCCGACCGACGAAGACGCCACTACGGCGCGGCGGCGTGATCACGCGGAGCGGCAAACCCAGCCAGTACAACCACTCGATGTAGTGAAAGGTGCCCGAGCCTGACTTGGTTGCTCTGCCCGGTACCGCGGCCGCGCTTGCGCGTGGTCGCAAAGGGGTGAAGCTTTCTAAAGCTCGATGCTCGGACGAAGCGCCGCGAATAGCAGCAAGCGCCGCCGCGTGGCTTTGCTGATGGATGCCATCGAGGATGACTACCAGGCCGCGATCGTGCGCGGTGCCGCCGTCGCCGCGCAGCAAGAAGGCTTGGAGCTCTGGTGCCTGGCGGGCGGCGTCGTTGGCAGTCAGCCAGAGGACCCGCGCTGCGCCCGGAATTTCCTGTTCGACCTGCTCAGACCTGGCGATTTCGACGGTCTGTTGGTGCTCAGTGGCTCGCTCGGCAATCACTTGGGGGCGCCGGCCTTCGAGCGATGGTTGGGGCGTTACCGCGGCGTGCCGATGGTCAGCGTCGGTGTCGAGCTCGGAAGCTGCCAGAGCGTCATCGCCGACGGTGCTCCCGGGATGAAAGAAGTCGTTGTGCACCTGATTCACCAGCACAATCATCGCCGCATCGCGTTCATTCGCGGGCCGGCCACCAGCTTCGAAGCCGAGGAGCGGTTCGCTGCGTATCGCCAGGCGCTGGCGCAATTCGGCATTGCCGAAGACCAGCGCCTGATCTTGCAAGGCAACTGGCTGCGAGAATCTGGCGCCGTGGCCGTTCGACAGCTGTTCGACGACCGCGGTATGGCAGTGGACGCCGTTAGCGCGATCGCATGCGCCAACGACTACATGGCGCTCGGTGCGATGGACGCGCTGCGCGACCGCGGCGTGGCTGTTCCCTCCCACGTCGCGGTTACTGGCTTCGACGATGGCGAAGTCGGCAAGTGCGCCGTGCCCCCGCTCACCACCGTCCAGCAACCGACGGAGCTGATGGGCCGCGAAGGAATACGCCGCTTGCACGCCGCGATGGACGGTCACGCCGAAAAGCCGCTCACACGGCTAGCCGCGACCCTGGTCGGGGGTCGTTCGTGCGGCTGCGTCAAGACGGCAGTCTTGCTGAACAGGCACAGCAGCGCCAAAGTTGGACGCTCGCTAGAAGTCGCAGTGCTTGAACGCCGCGCCCTGATTTTTGCCGAGTTGTCGCGCAGCGCGCGCGGGTCGTTCGTCGGCGCCGGCGTGCGCTGGGAAGAGCGGCTAGTCACCGCGCTGCTCACGGACCTTCGCGGCCAGCACGATGACGCCTTCCTGTCCGCATTGGATCAGTTGATGGCCGGTTTGCAGCGCGAGGGCGGCGACCTCACCCAAGTGGGGCCGATGCTTGGCACGTTACGGCGCCTCCTCCTTGATTGCGCGCCGAGCGAGCTCGAAGCTATCGTCCGCATCGGCGACCTGGTGGACGCGGCGCGCGAGCTGGTTGGCGAGTGGCTCGTGCGTGGTGAGGCGCTGCGTCGTATGGAGGTCATCGAGTTTTCGCGTGCTTTGTCGCGCGTCAGCGGGAGCTTGCTGCGCTCTTCCGACGGTACGCCTCAGCGCGCGTCCTTCGAGCAGGCCCTGCGGCGCCTGGACTTCAGTGTGCTGTCTCTGGGACTCTTCGAGGAGCCGGGGCGTGCCTCTGAGCAATGCCAGTGCCTCGCCGCGTTCGAGACGAGCGGCCGCGTGCACAGTGAGTCGCGCTTTCCTTCCAGTGACTTTGCGGCTCCCGGCGTGTTCGGGGAAGGGCGCGGCGCGGTACTCGTTCAGGCTCTAGTTTACGAGGGCGAGCCGCTCGGGCTGCTCACGGTTCCGCTAGGGCACTATCACGGCAGCCTGTACGAACAGATGCGCGAAACGTTCGCCATCAGCCTGCGCGGCTTTCGTCTGGCAACGCGGCAGGCCTAAGTGTCCCTGAATTGCTCGCCTCGCGGTGCGCGTGCCAACTGCGAGCGTTCAAAGCGGCTCTCGCACAGCGGATGCCGATCGCCCGCGCTGAAGCGGCCCGGGACGGGCAGCCGCTTAAACACTTGCACCCCAATCATCACTCGAAAATCATCGTGAATGTGACGTCGGGCGGCGCGTACGTGAGCCAACAGGGGCTGTCCGCACGGCACCCGTGCGCGAACCCATCTCAGCGCAGCGGGGCGAGTTGGGCGGTATTCGTAGCCACTGAGACTGCAATCGGGCGGGTCTAGGTCATCCAAAGCCATCTCGATGGCGGGCGCCAACCGGGGGATCTGCGCCGCGCGTTCCCTTGTGGGTCCGAGTTGAACCGTTTTTTCCCGTTGGCGGAACGTCTCTGTCAAGCAGCATGCGCCGCCACTGGTCGCCTTCATCTGTCTCATCGCCCGTCTTGCCCCACATTTCCGGCGCTGGGAACCATGGGCAATGGGAAACTTCCGGCAAAAGGGGCGTCATGCTGCGAACAAATGCATGTCGGCCAGCCGAACCGATATGCTTCAGAAGGGACCGCCCGCCCGTGGCCATTCAAGATCGACAGGCGCCGCTTCGGCTGGTGCCGCCCGCCGAAAACGCGACGCGCACGGACGCGGAGCTCGTGGCGGGGTTGCGAGCCAACCTACCCTGGGCGCGCCGGGAGATCTGGGAACGGTACTCCGCAAGAATCCGCCGCTACCTCGCCGGCGCGTTGGGCCGACCTACCGAGGACGTCGAGGACCTGACCCAGGAGGTTTTTCTGCGGGTTTTCGTAGGTCGTTCCACCATCCGAAACCCCGAAGCGCTGCGTGAGTTCACGATGGGGGTCGCAGTGCGGGTGCTGCGCTGGAATCTCCGCTCGCGTTGGGTGAGGAGGAAGATCTTCTTATCCGATGACGGAGAGTTGCCCGAAGTGGCGGTCGATCGCAGCCCCGAGGAAGAAACGCGGGACGCGCTTCGGCGGTGCAGGGAGATTCTGGACGCGCTGGCGACGCGTGAGCGGATCGCGTTCACGTTGCGCTTCCTCGAACAGATGACAATCGAGGAAGTGGCACAGACCATGCGCGTATCGCAAAGCACCGCGAAACGGCTCTGCAGCCGCGCAATGGCCGTTGTCGCTGAGCGGGTGCGCGCAGACGAAGATCTCAGACGCTACTTTCCTGAAGGCCAAGGAGACAAGCGATGAAGCTCGATGATGCAGAGAACGAGCGCGAGCTGCGCGTAACTGAGAGTGTGGCACACGCGATCTTATCCGGCGTGGCTCGCTCGCGCTCCACCGCTCTGGACCGCTCGTTTTCCGTCGTCGAAGCGCGGTTCGCTCGTCACGGCCGGCGCATGCGTCGGCTGCGCGCCGCCTTGCTGATCGTCGGCACGGTGGGGGCGGGCTTGGCGTTGTGGGGGCGCGCTCACCTCGCCAATCACACTGGCGAGCAGATTACGTACGAGAGCGGCCCGGGGCTCGGCTTCCGCAGGGGTGAGCTGGTCGCACCATCAACCAACTCCGGCCCGGCAGATGTTCGATTCTCGGACGGTACGCTCGTCCGCATGGAACCCGGCGCGCGAGGTCGCGTCGTTCGCCTTGATGGCGAGGGTGCCACGGTCGCGGTGTACGAAGGCACCGCACACGTGAGCGTTCGGCACCGAGCAAACGCCCGCTGGCTATTCGACGCGGGGCCGTTCGAGGTACTCGTGCACGGCACCGCATTTGCGATCTCCTGGGACGCGCTTAGCTCGCGCTTCGATCTGCAAATGGAAAGCGGGGTGGTGTCAGTTACGGGGCCACTTTCCGGGGGAGAAATCAGGTTGCGCGCCGGGCAGAAGCTATCCATCACGCTCGCTGATCACGAAGACGGAGGCGCCCCCGCGGCTGCGGTCGTCACGGGCTCTCACGTGGCGGACCTGTCAGCAGCGCTGCCCGCGCCGTCCGCCCTTCCGGATCCAATGAGCGCTTGGCCGCCAGATGCGGTCCCGCAGCGACCGGACCGGACGCCCGCCGCCAACGGATGGCGGGCACAGCTCGAAGAGGGCCGTGCAGCCGCCATTGTTGCGGAGGCTAAGCGCCAGGGGCTCGGGCAAGTGCTCGACGCAGCCGACAGCGAGGATCTAGCGGCGCTCGCCGACGCTGCGCGTTATATTGGCAATGATGACGTCGCGCGCAGGGCGTTTCACGCTCAGCGCCGCAGATTCCCTGGCTCCAAACGCGCGGCCGAGGCTTCGTTCCTGCTCGGCCGCCTGGAGGACCAATCGCCGGCCGGCGCGGCCCGCGCGCTCGCTTGGTACGATCGCTATCTTATGGAGGCGCCATCGGGTGCGTATGCCTCAGAGGCGCTTGGCCGAAAAATGATGGTGCTCGAACGCTCCGGACAGCACGAAGATGCGCTCGCAATAGCGCGTGCGTATTTGCGCCGTTTCGCCAGCGGCAGCTACGCGCACGCTGCCAGCGCGCTCGTCGGCCCTTCGGAGCCGCAACCCGGCTCGCGGCGTCGCCCATGATACGGCGCGCTCGGCGCTATTTCCGTTTGGGCATTGGCGTCTTGATCGAGTTGTCCGTATCGGTCGTGTCGGCAGTCGTTTGGTCGGCGCCGCCGCCATCGGGGCGAATCGCGCTTCTCGACTCGCCCGAATCGTCGTTGCGGTGATTGCTCTGATGGGAGATCCCGAGCGGCTAGGCGCCGACCGTCGCCCAGAACTCAGAGGCTTTCGCTGCTCTTGCCATGGCCGACGAGCCTGTCGGTCACGCGCCCGCCGCTCAAGCCGTCCATCGCCGGACGCTTACGCCGCACCGGTCCGGCAACTGCGTCGCTTCGCGCGGCTCCGTCACGTCATCTAGCAATCAACGCGACGACGAGAACAACTTGGCGCCAAATTCACGCTCGCGGATCTCCCCGTCTCCCCGTCTCCCTGTGAATCTCGCGGGTACTCGCCATGAGCGATCAGGATGGTGGCAGCCCTAGGCGCCCAGACGCGCCGCGCGGTACGACCGAGGGACGACACGCGAGCTTCTGCAAGCGGGCCGCGCTGGGCCGCGCTTGGGCAGCCCACTTTTTCAATGCCTGGGGAAGTCTATTGCAGGCGGTACAAGGTCTCGCCGGCCTTCGGCACGTACAGTACGCCTTCCTCCGCTCGCTCTCGAAACGCTGCCGGATCGATGGTCTTCGGATCGCGATAGCCGAGGTTGATGGCGCGGCATTCTTCCTGGTTGATGCCCGTCGCCAGGGTCACGTTGATGCGCGGGTGTTCGACGCCGTTCTCGTAGGTGCCGACGCCCTTGACGTGCGTCGAATGAGCCAGCACCCCGCGCGGGACGTGCGAAAATCTATCCATTTGCCGCAAAAAATAGTCACGAACGTGGTAGCCGATGCCGCGGATAGTGCTGCCGTGCACCGCCGAGATCTCGCGCAAGTGCGGGGCAAAGATGATGAGCTCGCCGCCGTCGGCCACGACTGGCTCGAGCTTGTACGCGCATTTTCCGCCGACCCAGAGCTCGTCGTACATGGCTGGCGCGACGCTCAGTACCTGGCGGTATGGGCGCTTTTCGTAGACGACATGAATCTGATTCGAAAGATCGGCCGCCGCGCTCCACGCTTCTTCGGGCGTTCCTGCGTAGAGACCCGCCAGCTCGCTTCCCTCGACCACCAAGCTGATGCAGCGGCGCTCGACCGGCACCATCGCCGCGGCCCTGTCGACAATCGCCCGCACCGGCGTGTACTTGGTGCCAATGATGGCTGGATTGGTGAGGAGCGCTCCCAGCCAGTGAAACATGTCGATGATCTCGCGCCCCGAGATCCCGGGAAACAGGTACTTGTTGCCACCGGAGAAACCGACCACCTCATGAGGAAATGTTGGCCCGACGATGAGCAGCAAGTCGTAGTCGAGCACCATCTTGTTGATGGTGACGTTGACGTGCTCGCGCATGAGCCCGCCGGAGATGGCAAGCACTTCGGCTTCTTCGATGGCGCCGATCGACACGAGCTGAGCGGGGTCGTCCCAACGGTGATTGAAGAATTGCGTGCGGGCGTAACGCTGAGCGCGATCGCTGGCACTGACGCCCAACCGGCGCCGCATCGCCTCTTCGCTCAGCGGCGGGTGGGTTCCGAGCGCGATCAGCACGTCGAGCGCCGCGACCTCGGGAGCCAGGAGCTCGTGTAAAACGCGAAAAAGCACGTCGATGGGCGCCGTACGCGTGTTGTCGGGGACGATCAAGAGCACGCGCTTGCCCTTCGGGTCGAAGCGCGCGACTTCCTCCGCGCAAAGCTCGCGGATCCGTTGTTCGGAGAGCCTGCCTCCCTTCTGGCCGGCTCCGACGACGCTCACACGCCTCCGAAGGCCGTGAAGCCCCCGTCCACCGGAATGACCGCGCCGGTCACGAACCGCGAGGCGGGAGACAAGAGCCAGAGCAGCGTACCCGTTAGGTCCTCCGGCTTTCCGAAGCGAGCGAGCGGCGTATGATCAATGATCTTTTGGCCACGCTCGGTGAGCGCTCCGCTATCCCGCTCGGTCAGCAAAAACCGATTCTGCTCGGTGAGAAAGAAGCCAGGCATGATGGCGTTGACGCGAAGCTCGGCTGAGTAGTGCTGCGCCAAGTGCACGGCGAGCCACTGGGTGAAGTTGCTGATGCCGGCCTTGGCCGCAGCGTAGGCGGCAATTCGCGTGAGCGGCCTGGCCGCGCTCACCGAAGATACGTTCACGATGACGCCCTGTTTGTGCTCCACCATCGAGCGAGCGAACGCCTGCGTCGGAATGACGGTGCCGAGCAGGTTGAGCGACAGCACCTGCTCGAAGGCTTCTGGCGAAATATCGAAGAAGCCATGCGAAGGAGTGGTCGTGGCCTGGGGGTTGTTGCCGCCCGCACCGTTGACCAGCGCGTCGATACGCCCATACGTGCCGAGCACGGTTTTGGCCGCTTCCTCGACGGCGCGCCGATCGACCACGTCGGCGGCCACGCACGAGTGACGGCCCCTACTTTCGCCGAACGACGCCAGCACCTCTTCGGCGCGCGCGATGTTTCGCGCCAGCAGCACCACGTTGGCGTGACAACCGGCAAGCGCGCGAGCCATCTCGCTGCCGAGCACGCCGGTTCCGCCGGTCAGCACCACCGTCCGCCCGGAAAAATCGTACATCTGGGCGATGGATTCGAATCTCATCGAGGACAAGTCTACTCCTCACCTGGCAAGCAGGCCGTCTGTCCTGGGATGGGAGGTCGGGGCCTCAAGGAACGACGCGAACCAGCGCCGCGGTGACCGGCGGTACGTAAACGGTCGCGGTGTTCCCCGACGTGGCCTGGGTGAACGGCGCGCCGCGGCTCCAGACACCGTCGGTCGTCACCGTCGAGCCCGCCAGCGTGACTGCCCCCGCTCCCGCAGAAAGGGAGCCGGCTGGCGTTCCCTGCAGGTAGATCGCGCTGGCACTGGTGACCGGCGCGCCGACGTTGACGGTCGCCGTGACGCCCATGGTGGCGTTGCGGTTCACGAGGACGACGCTCTCGTATCCGTTGCCCTTGACGGTGTAGGCGGTGAAGTTCGTGTTCGTCGAGCTGACGGTGGTCGACAGCAGGGAGCCGGTGCCCGCGTTCGCGAAGAGCAGCAGCCCGTAAAAGAGCGGTTGAACCCCCGTGACCTGGCCGCCGGATTCGGCGAGCGCCGCGTAGTAGAACGGCCGCGTGCCGTCCTGACCGACCTCACCGCCGTGCCAGTCGATGCCGTTGCCGCCGTGCTGCGCCGTCAGATACGAGAAGTCGAGCGACCAGAGCGCTGCGATGATTGTATCGCTGACGCCCTGCTGGCCGTGGCCCCAAAACGTGTTGGCCTCGCCGTAGCGCCAGCCGTCCGGAACCTTGGCCTTGACGGCGGCATTGTTCACGTTCGTGGAGATGCTCGTGATGAGGGACTTCAGATTCTGTAACGTCGACGCCGTCGCCTCACTGGTATTGGCACCGGCATTGTAATAGTGGTTCGTGACGACGCGCAGCTTGTTGCCGAACTTGGCCGACTCGTCCGCGGTGAATGGAGCGGTGAAGCTGCTGTCAGCGCTCCACTCTGCAGCCGCTCCAATGAGCGATACCCCCGGAATGGCGGTCAAGGACGAGCCCAGAGTCTCCCACTTTTGCTTCTGGCTGGACCAGGAACCGTACTTGTCGATCTCGTTGCCGAGCTCGATGCCCCAGATGCTGGAGCCGCACTTGCTCATGACGTACGTCGCCTCGGCCGTCGACTGCGAGACGTTGCCAGATTGGAAGTTGACGCCGTAGATGGACTGCGACCCCGTCGCCTGCAGGAAGGCGCAGAACTGGTCGATCATCCCGCTGACGACGGTGTGGGTGAACGGCTGGCCCTTCGGACTCGTGGGAGCGTCTCCGGTTCCGCCATAGTTCGACTGATCCACGTCGTTGGCGCCCAGCCTGACGGTCGGGGTGCCAAGCAGCTTGTAGAGGCCGATCAACTTCTTGTTGGTGCTGTTCAGCGAGTCGTTCGTGATGTGGGTCTTTTCGTAGCTGAACCCCGTGAACTTGGGGCCGATCTGCCCGACTGTGGTGGCGGCGTTGACGGTAACCATGGCCGTGGCTCCGGTCCCCGTTGGACCGCCCGTAACTGGCGTCCCCCAATCCGAAGGGGGGGTGCCGCCGCCGCTGCCGGCGCTGCCGGCGCTACCCGCCGCACCGGCGGTTCCCCCGCTCATCGAACCGCCGGTGCCGACCTGTCCGCCGCCCGTGCCGACCTGTCCGCCCGTGCCGACCTGTTCGCCGCCGGTCCCCGTAACGGGGCCCCCGCCGGCTGCGCCCGCAGTCCCCGTTCCCGGGTCACCACCGCTGCCCGTGTTAGTCCCGCCGGTGCCGGTCCCGGTCATTCCGCCCGTTGAGGTGACGTGGCCGCCGGTCCCGTTGCCATTGCCGCCTGGCGTCTCGCTCGATCCATATCCGCATGCGGCAAGCAGGGTCGAGGTCAGCGCGAGGCTCAGAATTACGCGGGTCTCCATGCTACAATTAATACGCTGCGGGGCTCGGCTGGTCAAGTGGCCTGACCACTTTTGGCCTGGCCACTTTTTTGAGGGGCTGCTGGAACCGGCTACAGCTTGTAAGCGCGCTTGGCCAGGTTGTACGCCAGATCGACGGCGAGCTCGCCGGCCTCGTCCTCGTCCAGCCGATGCTGAGCGACGCGCTCGGCCAAGAACGCACAGTCGACTCGCCGAGCCATGTCGTGGCGAGCCGGGATCGACAGGAAGGCGCGGGTGTCGTCGTTGAACCCGACGGTGTTGTAGAAGCCCGCGGTCTCGGTGACCTGTTCGCGGTATCGGCGCATTCCGTCCGGACTATCGAAGAACCACCAGGCGGGACCGAGCCTCAGAGCCGGGTAATGGCCGGCTAGCGGTGCGAGCTCCCGCGCGTACGTCGATTCGTCGAGCGTGAAGACGATCAAGGTGAGCCGGGGGTCATTGCCAAATCGATCCAAGAGCGGCTTCAACGCGCGCACATAGTTGGTGGGCAAGGGGATGTCCGCGCCCTTATCGGCGCCGAACGCCTCGAACAACGTCGGATTGTGATTCCGCCAGGCGCCAGGGTGGAGCTGCATGACCAGACCATCCTCGATGCTCATGCCGGCCATCTCGGTCAACATCTGTCCTCGAAAACGCTCGGCTTCTGCGGGCGGCAGGCTGCCGGTCAACGCGCGATCGAAGAGCGCCTCGCACTCGGCGCGGGGGAGGTCGAACGTCTGGGCGGTGGGGTGTCCGTGATCGGTGGAGGTGGCGCCGAGCGAGGCGAAGTAAGCACGCCGGCTGGCGAGAGCGCGCAGGTAGCCCGACCAGGTGTCGGATCGCTCGCCCGTCATCTCGCCGAGCTGGGCCACGCGGTCCGCGAACCCCGCCGCCTCTGGATCGACGACCGAATCGGGCCGGAAGCTTGGCGTGACGCGTCCCTTCCAGCCGGACATGCGGATGGTCTGATGGTCGCGCAGGGGGTCGAGCGGCGCGTCGGTGGTCGTCAGCACCTCGATATTGAAGCGCTCGAAGAGCGCGCGCGGCCGAAACTCGGGTCGCGCGAGGCAGTCCGCGATCTGGTCATGAATGCGGTCCGCGGAGTCGACCGTGAGACGCTCGTGAATTCCGAACACGTCCGCCAACGTGTGTGTCAGCCACAGTCGCGAGGGCGTGCCGCGAAACAGATGCCAATGCTTTGCGAATAGACGCCAGATCGCCCGGGATTGTTGTTCGACTGCGCGGCCGCCTCGGCGAGCAACCCCCAACGATTCGAGCGGGACGCCTTGGCTGTACAGCATCCGAAAGACGTAGTGATCGGGGACGATGAGCAGGCTAGCGGGGTCGGGGAAGGGACGGTCGAGCGCGAACCAGGCAGGATCGGTGTGTCCGTGCGGGCTCACGATCGGCAGCCGCCGAAC
>DATCFJ010000281.1:0-5126 GCA_036509605.1 Polyangiaceae bacterium
TGTCCGGTTGACGAGCTCAACTTGCGCATGATCCGCACGCTGAAACAGGCTTTCCCCCACTGCCCGATCGGCTATTCCGGTCACGAAAGCGGTCTTGCGCCAACCTGCGCAGCCGTCGCGCTCGGTGCAACCTTCATCGAACGCCACATCACGCTCGACCGCGCCATGTGGGGCACCGACCACTCGGCTTCGATAGAGCTGAACAGCCTTGGGTTTTTGGTTTCCGAGGTGCGAGATCTGGAGTTGGCCGTCGGGGACGGCGTAAAACGAGTGTACGAGAGCGAGATCCCGATTCGCATGAAGCTGCGTCGCGTTCCTAGCGCTGCGCGACCGGATGCGGAATGAAGTTCGCGCTGCTCTCGCCGGTGATCATCGTCTCATCGGCCGTGCTGCTGATCTTGCTAGAGCGGCGCTACCCGTACGAGCCCAAACAGCGGCTATTTCGCGAGGGTTTTTTCACCGATCTAATCGCGTACGGCTTGCTCCAGAGCTACTTGCTCGGCCTGCTGATCAGTGGCTTCATCGCGTTCCTCGATCGCCAGACGGGCTGGTCGAGCCTCGGGCTACTTCGCACCTGGCCGATCTCCGCGCAGCTCGCGTTCTTCTTCGTCACGCACGATTTCTATATCTACTGGTTTCATCGCCTGCAGCATGCTTCGTCGTGGTTGTGGCGCATTCATGAAGCACACCACTCCGTGGACGACGTCGATTGGCTGTCCGGCACGCGCTCGCACTTGCTCGAGATCTGTGTCAACCAAACCATCGAGTTTGCGCCGATCGTATTACTAGGCGCCGCTCCGCCAGTTGCAATTCTGAAGGCCACGCTGGACGCGGTGTGGGGCATGTACATTCACTCGAATCTCGACGTGCGCAGTCGGTCACTCCAATACGTGCTGAACGGGCCCGAGATGCATCGGTGGCATCACGCTAGAGATTTACATTCGCCCAGCAAGAACTACGGCACTAAGCTAGCGATTTGGGACTACCTGTTCGATACCGCATACCGACCGTCGCACAAGCCGGCGCAATACGGCCTCGCCGCACCGGGGTATCCAAAGCGTGGCGCCTGGGCCTACGTGGCGCAGCACGTTCATTCGTTTCTGCCGCGAGCGCGACGGAGCGAATCAGCCGCCAGCGAGGCGAATACGACGAGCGGCTAGGATCTTGGCGAACGAGCGAAGCTCGACTTCGCCGGCAGTTAGGCCGGTTTGTTCGACGTCCGCCAGGTCGATGGCGCCGCAGTTGAGGGCGCGCAGGAAGTAGTTGAGCAGGCCTTGGCCGGTGGCCGCGTCGTCGAAGACTTCACCCACGAGGCTGGCTTGGGCAGCCTTTTCGATGAAGTTCTTGAGGCGTGCGCCGGCGCTAGCCAATCCCTCGAGGAAGAAGGCGTAGCAGGTGGCGAAGCGCACGGGCAGCTGGGCCGGGTGCAAATCCCACCCCTGGTAATAGGCGCCCACCAGCGAGTGGCGGATGTGGCGATGCGCGAGTTGCCAGGCGCCGTGCACGGCTAGGCGATTTTCAGTGAGTTGTTCGGCCGATAGCAGGTTGCCGCGGTGGGGCGCGACGGGCATCACGTTGGTTGCGCCGTCCGAGAGGAAGACGCCGGTGCCCGCGTACGCGAGCAGCATCATGCCCTTGGCGAGGTCGCACATGGGGTGGTCCATCTGCTGATAAGCGGCGGTGATGTTGCACGAAGCCGTGAAGTCGTAGGTTCCCAAGTGCGCGCCGATGCAGCGGCCAACACCTGCGGCGAGCAAGCTCGGGAGCGGGCAATAGCCGTCCGGGCCCAGCAGCGCTTGCGTGGTCTCGACCATCAGCTCGAAGCGCAGCGTACCGGGTGGCAAATGATGCCGAGTTTCAAGGATTTCGAAGAGACGGACGAGCGTGCGCGGCTGCTCCGGGATGGTGACTTTCGGCAACGTGACCACGAAATTTTCCGGCAGTGTGCCGCCGGTGGCAGTTAGCAGTGCGTCCAAGAACAGTTCTAGCGTGCGCGCGCCTCTCAGCTTCCATTCTTCGCCGAATGACTTGATGCGGATACCGATGAACGGCGGCGTGCGGGCTTCGTTCATGGCGCGCGCGAGCTCGGCGGCGGCACGCTCGGCTGTCTCGTCTTCTTCGGCGTCGGGGCGCGCGCCGAAGCCGTCCTCGAAGTCGATTCGGAAATCTTCCACGGCCTCGCGCGCGAGCTTGGCCTTCACGCGCTCGTACACCGTTTGCGCAAGCCAGCCCTTGGGGCTAGTGCGGCGCAGCTCCGTGGGGTCCGCATGGTAGCGCTCGGCGAGAGTTACGGGCTCGAGCCCTGCGAGCGCGCTCGGCGAGATGAAACCGACACCGGTTGCCAGCTCGAGCGCGTTGGGCGCGTACGTCTCGAAGCTTTGGCGCGCGAGCTCGCCGAGGCGCTGTGTGGTTTCGGCTTTGTACAGCTGCGCGCCGCCATACACCGTGTGTACGGGCTGCCGCGTGGGGCGGTCTCCCGGATAGAGCCCAGCAAATGCGCGATTTTTGGCGCTCAGCTCAGCGAAGTGCGAGGCGGCTAACGAGATCAGAGTCATGGCTCAGGTTCCGCGGTAGGTGGAGTAACCGAAGGGGCTCAATAGCAACGGCACGTGATAGTGCTCGCTCGCGCTCTCGACGCGGAATTGGATCTCGATGCGCTCGTAGAATGATTCGCGCCCGGCGTTGCGATAGTGCGCGCCGGTCTCGAAGCTCAGTTGGTACACGCCTACGGTGAGCGCGGCGTCGCTCAGGAGTTGCTTCACGCGGCCGTCGTTGTCCGTTACGGCTCGGCCAACGACCTCGACCTCACCGGCCTCGAGCCGCGCCAAGCTCACGTTGAGCCCCGCTACCGGCTTGCCCAGCGAAGTATCGAGCACGTGGGATGTGATGGCACTCATGGCTCGAGCTTCTCCAGGCGAAGGTGAGTAATCTTGGCTTGTTCAGCAGCGGCGCAGGCAAGCTCTTGCTCAGGCGAATGCTCGAGGCGCGCGTTCAGCAAATCCAACATCTGCTGGGCAGACTTGCCCGCTGCGCAGACGATGAACGAATAGCCGAAATGCCGCCGGTAGGCGGCATTGCCGTCACGCAGGGCGCACAGGGTGGCTTCGCTGGCGTTCGCGGCGCCGCTTTGCTCGGCGCTCGCCCAGTCCGCCGTGGTGGCGAACTTGTCCCGCAAAACCTCGAGATCGGCGCCGATTTCGGGATGGTGAGCGAAGGCCTCCAGATAATCCCTCTGCTTCAAATGCGCCCACACCTCGGCGGCCGCGCCGAGCACGGCGGAGCGCGAGGCAAAGGGGCGTTGCGCCAGCATGCCTTCGACCCAGCGGGCGGCCCCGCAGCAGCGCGTGAGCACCTCCCTGGCCGCCTCGAGCGGTAGCGCATTCAGGCGCAGTTCGAGCTCGGGCCGATCAGCCATCGACACTGCCCCATACGCGCAGGCGGCTCACGCCGCCGTCGGGGAAAATCCGCAAACGCAAATGCGTGGCCGGTGCTCGAGCTTGCAGCTCGCTCGCGAAGAAATGTCGGGTGTCAGCCTGTAGCTTGGTTTCGGCGAGCAGTGGCTGCCAGGCGCTGCTCTCGATCAGATCCGTGGCGCGAGCCCCCGCGGCGTCGATCCGCTCGACGGCGCAACGGTCAGGGAAATTGCCTTTGAAGTGGTTCGTGTCCACCTCGAGCACCTGCGGCGTGCCGCGCGCGCCGAGCGCAATCACGATCCAATCACTACCGGGACCGCGGCGGCGGCGCGTTTCCCAGCCCGAGCCCATGTTGAGCGCGCGCCCCGGCAAGAGCAGGTTGTTCATGCCGCCGAAGTGCGCGTCCGAACAGGCCAACGCGAGCGCTCCGTTTTCGAGAGCGGCGAGGTTGAATGAGCCAGGAGGCACGTGAACGGCTTCCAGCGTGTCGAGCACGGGTGTTCGCCAAGCGGCGGAAACCCTGCCGTAAGCGCGGAAGCGTGCCACGCCGCCGTCGGGGAAGATATTCAACTTGAGGTGACTCACCACGCCGGCCGCGCGCGCCACGAAAAGATTCTGCGAGTTGGGCAGGAGCGGTGACTGCGCGAGCAACTCTTGGAAGTCAGCGTTGAGCAGCTCGGGCACGGGCGTCCCCGGCGGCGCGGAGAGGCCTTCCACCGAGGCGAAGGCCGGGTGATTGCCGACGAAGTGCTGGGTGTCGATGTCGAAGGCGAGCACCGAGCCAGGAACGCCCAGCTCGAGCAAGCACCAGTCGTAGCCGGGGTCACGTTTTCTACGGCTCTCCCAACCGTCCATCCACTTGCCGCGATCGGTGAATTTACCGGGCACGAACACGGCGCGGCCGGCCAAGAGCAAATTCTCCATGCCGGCAAAGAAGTCGTCGCTCGTGGCGAGGGCCTTGCCGCCGACCAACGCGGCGGCCAAGTCGACCAACCCGTTGAAGCCTGTACTCGTGTTGAGCTCGCTCAAGATGCTAGCCTGCGATGAAGGAGCGGTTGTCCGATGGGACTTTCCGGATGCCGAGCGCCATCGTACACGCACTTGCCGCGCAGCACGGTGTGCTGCACCCGACCTTGTAGCGTTTGGCCGATGTACGGTGAAACTGGGTGCCGGAAGAACAAATCCCGGGCCGCGACAGTGACCGGTGCGTCAGGGTCCCAGATCAGCAGGTCAGCGTCATAGCCGGCCGCGAGTCGGCCTTTCTTGCCCGAAAGTCCGGCAAATTGCGCGGGAGCCGAGCTCATCCAGCGCGAGAGCATGAGTAGGTCTGCGCCGCGACGGCGTGCTTCCGTCCAGACGGCGGGCAAGCCGAGTTGAAGCGAGGCGATTCCGCCCCAGGCCGCTTCGAAATCCCCGCGCAAAGGCAGCTTCAGGGCAGGCGTGCACGGGCTGTGATCGGTGATTACGAAGTCGATCACTCCGTCCAGGAGCCCCCGCCACAAGCCCTCGCGGTTTGCGTGCTCGCGGATCGGGGGCGCGCACTTGTAGAACGTGGCCCCATCCGGAATGCTCTCAGCCTCCAAGCACAGATAGTGTGGGCACGTTTCGACCGTGATGGGCAGGCCCTCGGCCTTCGCCGCTCGCAGCACGGGCAGCGAAGCCGCCGAGGACAAATGCACGATGTGCACGGCGCAACCGGTTTCGCGGCACAGC
>DATCFJ010000282.1:0-3430 GCA_036509605.1 Polyangiaceae bacterium
CGAACAGACTGACCGTGCTAGCCAGCAGAACGATCAGCCAGACCAGCCGGCGTCCGGGGTCGTCCTTGGCGGCGTGCTTGCGCGTATCCACCGAGGTCTCGTGGTAGATTTGCCACCACGCCAAGCCAAGCAGGGTCAAGCCCGCCGCGTCCCAGCCGGACACGATGTGAATCGCCCAACCCAGGCTGGGCGCGCCAAGTCCGGTCACGCTGCCGACGAGCAGACCGACCAAGGCGCTGGTCAGTAGCCGGCGACCAGCAGTGTGCGGCGCGAACCCGCGCGGAACGAGCGATGGCTGCGTGTTCATAGACTCACGGCGAGTCTACACACCTTCGGGCGTTCCGAAGCGTCGCCGTTTCCGCGCCCTCGGATCAGGTTTCGAGCGAGGCCCGCAAAAACCAGGCGTTCTTCTCGAATTCCGTGATGACGGTGGTGAACAGGTCGACGGTGTCCGTGTCCGCTTGGCTCTCGGCTGCGGAGCGTGACGCGCGGAGCTCGGTCAAGTAGCTCTCGAAGCGCTCGGCCAACAGCCTCACGTGCTCGAGATCGCGCGTGGTTTCTTCAGGATATTCCTTGATGCGCGAGGTTTGGGCCACGTGGCGCACGGTGCCGAAGGCTTTGCCTCCGAGCGTCACCGAGCGTTCGGCGATCGCGTCGTTGAAATTCGCGAGCGAGAGCGCGAAGGTTTCGAAGAGCGGGTGCAAAGCCGCAAACTGCGGCCCTTTGATGTTCCAATGCGCGACCTTGATTTGGCTGTGCAGATCGAGGCCGTCGGCCAGGCGTGCATTGAGCACGTCGCTGAGCGTCTGGCGAGCTGTCTCACTGAGGTGACTGGGACTGCGGTACATGTGTTTCAATCTCCTTTTGGATCAGGCTGAGGCTTCTTCGCGGATCAGCGCGGCGCCGTCGAGCGCGACCGCCACGCCGTGCACTACAGAGGCGACGCGAATCGCGTCGTGGATCTGATCTTCGCTCGTGCCATGTTCGAGCAGCGTGGCCTCATGCGAACGGACGCAGGTCTCGCAAGCATTGACGGCACTAACGGCGAGCGAAAACAGCTCGAAGGCCGCGGCTGTCGAGGCCGGCTTGGCCAGGCGCATCATGCGTAGCTTGGCCGGCTTCTGCTCGTAGCTCGGCTTTCCAACCAGGTGCCGGAAGCGATAGAAAATGTTGGTCATGCCCATCAGCGAAGCGGCGGCCACGGCGTCCTCCACCGTTTTTCCAGTCACCTCTTCGGGGCGCGAAGCAATCAGGGCTTCTGCCAAGCGACGTGAGCGCGCAGCCAACGCGACCGCGATGGCGACGCCCCAGCGCTCGGACGGAGCGAGCGTGCCCGAGTCGAGCACTGCGCTCAGATTCAGACGAAGGTCCTTCGCGACTTCCGGAATTTCAGCACGAATAGCTTCGAGTGCGCTCATGGTTTCTTCTTTTGATTCGAGAGAGTCAGGGATAGAAAGAGTGAGCAAGTGACTCGGAGCACGCACTCCGAGTCACTCCGCCTCATTTTCAGAGCGTAGCTTCGCCCTTCTTCCAGTTGCAGGGGCACAATTCGTCGGTCTGCAGCGCGTCGAGCACGCGCAGCACCTCGTCGACATTGCGGCCCACGCTCAGGTCGTTGACGCTGGCGAAGCGGATGATGCCCTCCGGATCGACGATGAACGTCGCGCGCAGCGGAATGCCGTCTTTGTGTAGGATGCCGAGCGTGGTCGACAGCTCGCGCTTGGTATCGGCCAGCATCGGGAAGGGCAGGTTCTTCAGATCGGCGTGGTTGTTGCGCCAGGCCAAGTGCACGAAGTGCGTGTCGACGCTGGCACCGAGCACCTGCGCGTCGCGTTCCTTGAATTCCGCGTTCTTCTTGCCGAACTCGGCGATCTCGGTCGGGCAAACGAAGGTGAAATCCATCGGCCAGAAGAACACCACTAGCCATTTGCCCGGGTAGCTGTCTTGCGTGAGCGTCTTGAACTCCTTGTTCGCCTCGAGGCTCACGACGCTGTTCAGGCTGAATGCGGGAAAACGATCACCAACGGTCAACATGGGGTAACTCCTTTAAATTGTGTCTAATTATAGATTGTGTCTAAACAGAGGACGGCAAGAAGCATAGTTGTTTTGCGTAGCTTTGAGCAGCGCGCTCAGCCGCGCTTTTGGGCGCGCGTCTTTTTACCGCGCATCACGACCTGGTACTCGCGAACGTCGAAACCGTTCAGGCTGTGCACACGCCGCACATCTAGCGCGGACCACGGCACGTCCACGATCTCCCCGGTGTCTTCGTCCAGGAAATGGTGGTGCGGGTCCAGCTTGGGATCGAAAACGACCTTGCCCTCCGCCAGCACGAGCTCGCGCAGCAGGCCCTTTTCCGTGAACAGATTGAGCGTGTTGTACACGGTCGCGCGCGACAGCATCGGGAAGCTGCGCTTCACTTCGGCCCACACTTGGTCTGCCGAGGGGTGCTCGGTCGTGTACAGCACGTAGTCCGCCACTGCCACTCGCTGTGCGGATGGCTGAATGCCATGCTCCGTCAAAGCCTGCAGGGTTTCGCGCTTCACGAGTTTAGATCTAGTCTAAATGTGGAGGCCGTCAAGACAGCCGGGTGAGATTTTTTGTGGGGCGCCCGCTCGGTGCCCCAGCACCTCGAATCTGCACGCAACCGCTCGCGCCGCGGTACCGATCGAGCTGCACAGGAGGCCCTTTATGCCCGATCCCATCCGTTGCGCCGTCGACCCAAGCCAACCCAACCACACCGTAACCTGCGAGGCCGTCGAAATCGGCCCAGAGCCTGCGCCGGTACCGGCGGCCGCAGTAACCCCTGCGCCGAGCCCGCAATCGCCCGCGGTGGCGGCGCTCGTCCAACGCTTTCCAGGCACACGGCACGAGGTGCACGCGCCCGTCGTAGACACGGTGACGCTCGGTACCGCGCATCGTTGTCTGGGAGAGCTCAGCGCGTTTACGCCGCTCGTCCTCGGGCTCAGCGGGCCGTATTTCGGCGCCGCTGGCGGCTTCAAGGTCGGTTACGACATCGGCGTGTGTGCGGCTAAGGACCTACAAGATCGGCAGCTGGCTGCCGACCGCCAGGCTGGCATCGAAGACTGCGAAAGTCAGGGCGGCACCGTGGTGGGCGAAGTCGGCCACACCCTGATCTGTGAACGTGCGCTGCCGGAGGTGGCGCCGTGAAGCTCAAGACAGCGCTGCTCGTCTTGGGCGCTCTTCTCGCGGGGATCCTCTTGCCGATGGTGGCCGGCGTGCTCGCTGGCTTCCTGGTCACGGAGCACTCCGCCGCGCCGCGCCCAACGGTAACCGTTCGCTATGTCGACGTACCGGCGCTGCCCAGCGGGCGCTAGCGAACGAGCACCGAGCTTTTGAACATGCCCATCCCGCACTGAAAACCCAGGGTGCGGGCCTTGCCCGTGGGGACTTCGACATCCACGGGCTTGTT
>DATCFJ010000283.1:0-3765 GCA_036509605.1 Polyangiaceae bacterium
CGCTGGCGGTGCCGAGCTCGAGCAGGCTGCTCGTCGCAGAACCGAGCTTCAGTGTGACACTGGACGATTCTGCACGCACCGAGCGCGGGGTTACCACATCGGTGGCCTCGGTCCCGAGTGATCCGCATGCGCCGGCGAAGCGTCGGACGAAATCGACAGTGCTCGTGCTCGGGCTGACGAGCGTCGCAGTGCTTGGCTTGATGCTGGGGCGAGGTCTGGGCAATGACACCAAGCGCACCGCTTATCCCGAGCCGAAGAGTATCGTGGTCCTAGCCGGTGCACCGCTGCCGGTCAAAGACGAAGCGCCAGCGCTCGCCGCGCTTCCCGCAACGAGCGACGCGGCCATGCTGCTTCCCAGCGCCGAGTCTGCTCCGAAAGCCGCGCACTCCGCCGCTGTGCGCCCCGTGAACCGCGCTGGGTCACAAGCCTCGGTCGCGAAGAAACCGGCCGCTGCCAAACTGACTGTGGACCCGTTCCTCAAACGACATTGAAGGCAGGGGCACCATGCGAAAGACTGCATACGCGCTACCGGTCATGCTCACGATTCTCGCTCTACCGGGACGAGCATCGGCGCAAGAGGCCGCGGCGGACGCGCTGTTCGACAGCGCGCGGACAGCCATGGCACGCCGCGACTTCGATCGCGCCTGTGAACAGTTTCGCGCCAGTGACAAGCTCGACCCCGCCGCCGGAACCGAGATGAACCTGGCCGACTGCGAGGAAAAGCGAGGGCGTCTAGCCAGCGCGTGGGAGCTGTTTCGGATGGTAGAGGAGAAGCTCAACCCGAGCGACGAGCGCGTCGCGGTCGCGCACGAGCGCGCCCAAGCGCTGCAAGCGCGCGTGCCGCGGCTGACTCTCGAGCTGGCCACGGGCTCGCCCAAAAACAGCAGCGTGCGCGACGGCAGCGTAGAGCTCGGCTCAGCCACGTTCGGCATACCGCTGCCTGTCGAGCCGGGCTCACACGAGCTCGTGGTCTCCGCACCGGGGTTCGCTTCGCGTACATTCCAAATTCAGCTCGCGGAGGGCGAGGCGCGGTCTCTGGTGGTCTCTCCGGGCGCTTCCGGTGCCCCAGGAGTACTGCCGACCAGGCCACTGAGTGTTTCCCCGTCTCGTGAGCAACCGGCGCGCGGTGGATCGAGCGGCCGCAGGCTCGCTTTCGTGCTGGGCGGCGTTGGCGTTGCGGGGCTCGGCCTAGCCACGATCACGAGTCTGATGGTGGCGAGTAAGAAGAGCGCCGTGGACGCGGGCTGCCAGCCGGACAAGTCTTGCACGAGCTCCGGTCTGGCTGCTGCGCACTCAGGGCGAACGTTGGAAATCGTTTCGAACGTCGGTTGGGTCGTCGGCGCGGCGGCTCTGGGAGCAGGCGCTTACCTCCTGCTGACGAGCGGCGCGAGCTCCAAGCCGAGCACGGCGGTTGCGCTCTTGCCCAGCCCAGCCGGTGGGCAACTGTCGCTCAGCAGGAGCTGGTAGCGTGCTCTTCCGACCCCGCTTCGAGGTTACGGCTCTGCTCGTCGGGGTGGCGCTGGCCAGTGCTTGTACGACCGACTTCACCGGTTATCATCTCGAATCCAGCGCTGCCGGCGCGAGCGCGGAGGACGGCGGCGCCGCCGGTGCGCTCTCGCCAGGTGGCGCTGCAGATTCAGCAACGGACTCAGCGGGCGCGGACGCTACCGCCGGAGCTTCAGGCAAGGGTGGCACTCTGAACAATGGCGGTGCCGCGAGCAAAGGTGGCGCGACGAGCAACGGCGGCGCTGCGAGCGGAGCAGCAGCAGGAACAGGCGGCTCGGCCGACGCCGGCAGCAGCGGCATGCAGCTACCGACGCCGCTCTCGTGCCAGGGGCTTTCGGACACCTGCGGCTCGGATGGGCACACCAGCTGCTGCGCCGCTTCGCGGATACCCGGCGGTACCTACAACCGCAGCAACCTGTCAGCTGCGCCTGCAACCGTGAGCGACTTCGCGCTCGACAACTACGAAGTCTCGGTCGGCCGATTTCGCAACTTCGTGAATGTCTACACGCAGGACATGACCCAGGCAGGCTCGGGAAGAAACCCCAATAATCTCGATCGCGATGCGGGTTGGGACGTAGCCTGGAATGCCATGCTGCCAGCGACGATGGGCGCGCTCGCCAGTGCCGTGCAGTGCCCGCGCGGCAGCTACACCGCCGGAGCCGGAGCCAACGAAAGCCTGCCGGTGACGTGCGTGAGCTGGTACGAAGCGCTCGCGTTTTGCATCTGGGACGGTGCTCGCCTACCCACGGAAGCCGAGTGGAACTATGCCGCCGCCGGTGGCTCAGAAGAGCGAACGTATCCGTGGGGCGACAGCGCGCCCGACGCTGCGCATGCCGCTTTTTGCACGGGCACCTGCGGCTCGGTGCTGCCCGTTGGCCTAAAGGCGCCCTTGGGTGACGGCAAATGGGGCCAGGTGGATTTGGTCGGCAATGCTTGGGAGTGGAACCTCGACGTGTTCGCGACTCCCTACGTTCAGGTGATGTGTAAAGACTGCGCGAACTTGGTCTCCACGACGTCGTCGCTGCGCGTGTTTCGCGGGGGCAGCGCTGGCAACAATGCTTCGGCGCTGCTCTCTGCCACGCGCAACAGCCGCATTCCAACCGACCACAACGGCTACATCGGGCTCCGCTGCGCGCGAACCCCGTAGCGCTTGCGAAGTGCAGCCTTCAGCGGCCGACGGTCTTGCGCCAGGCCGGGCGTTCGCTGAGCGCGGACCACCAGGCAGCCACGTGCGGGTAGTCGGCGAGCTTGCCGGCAGCCGGCGTGAGCGTCAGGTACTCGAGGTACGGCGCAAAACAGATGTCGGCGATCGTGAACGCGTCGCCAGCGAGGAATGGCTGCTTCGCCAATTGGCGCTCCATGATGGTGTAGGCGGTGTCGAGCCCGTCGCCGGCGGCCTTGAGCAGCTCGGGCGTCTGCTCGCGCTTGAACACCGAGTGGTAAACGAACTTCATGGCGTGCGGCATGAAATTCTCGGTCTCGATGCTGATCCACTGCTCCATTAGCGCGCGTGCCTGGGCGTCTTTCGGTGTCAGTGAGCCGCCGGCTTTGCCGTCGATGTAGCGCGCCATCGCGCGTGCTTCGTACAGCTCGAAGCCGGCATCGTCGAGCGCAGGAACTTGACCGAAGGGCTGATGGGCCAGGTGCGCGGGCTGCTTGTGCTCGCCCTTGGCGAAGTCGATGACTTGCAGCTCGAACGGGGTGTTCGTCTCGTTCAAGGTCATCAAGACCTTGCGCGTGCAGGTACTAACTGGATTTCCGTAAATTTTCATGACGCGAAAGCTAGCACGCAGTACGCCTTGTGGCTCAACCATAGACTTGCATCGCTCGTCGGACAGTGTCCGCCACACGCCCAAAACGTGTGCAATTTCAGAATCGGTTGCCGCGCTCCTGGCAATGGTTCATGTGGCGGTACGTCTTTGCGCCGAGCTAGGTAACAGGAAAATTATGGTTTTCGCGACAACCACGCAATCTGTGTCGAACGCTAATGTCTGACGTTGAGACAATCGAGGCTGGTCGCTTGATCGAGGCGCGGCTGATCGAGATGGTGTTCCCGGAACAAACCAATCATTACGGCACGCTGTTCGGTGGCCAGGCGCTGGCGTTGATGGACAAGGCAGCATTCATCGCGGCTTCCCGCTACGCGCGGCGAGCGGTGGTCACCGCCAGCAGCGAGCGGGTCGACTTTCACGTGCCCGTTCGTCAAGGGCAGCTCGTCGAGTTGCTCGCGCGCGTCGTTGCCACGGGCAGGACCTCGAT
>DATCFJ010000284.1:0-4059 GCA_036509605.1 Polyangiaceae bacterium
CTGGTTCAACACCGGGCCGTTCGCGACAGCGCCCAACAACATTGCGACCTGGAATGTCGGTGCGCAACACGTGGATGATACGCGCGGCATTCCTGCGGTTATCGACACGACCCTGAGTACCGGTGCTGCGTTCCCCGAGGGCTCCGCACTGGAGCAGTGGCTGAATCTGGTCGGCGCGTTGACCAACAACCAATTGCCGATTTGGTTTGCCCGCACCAACGTGCAAGCCCTCGCGCAGCCGCCATCCACAGAGTGGATCCACGTGGACCAAAGCGAGGCGGCGGCGCCCTTGTCTACTCAGTACTTCTCGGTCGATACACCGATCAACGCCGCCAGCAACGCGGTCTGCGGGCGCGTGGTGTACAGCGATCTGCACGTGACCGGCGGCCCGGGCTTGAATGCTCCGGGCGTGGCGGCAGATTACCCGACGGGCAACACCACCGGCGGCGGCATGGGCGGCATGCACGGCGGCGTTGTGCCGACCGAATGTGCGGTCCGCCCGCTCACCCCCCAAGAGGAAGCGCTCGAGTTCATGCTCTTCGACCTGTCGTCCTGCCTCGTGCCAATCGGCCAGAGCCCGCCCATGACGGTCAGGTAAAGAAGCACAGCCCCTTGGGCGCGTTCGCGCACACGAGGACGACGAGCCGCGCGCGCGTGCCTCGGCATGCGCCAGTGTTGCCCGGTGTCTGCAGTCTATTTCTGGGTCATTGTGCCGGGAAGAACAGCTCTAGGCTCGCCGCTTGTGTGCCGTCGTCGAGGCTATTGCCGCCGACCAAACCGATTTGACCGTTCGGCACCTTCACGGCAGAAGCCAGCGTACGCGGGGTTCGCAAGGCTTGCTCCGTCAACTCGAAGCCGATGCTCTTGTCGAGCGTGAACACGTGGCTTTGCCCGTCGCTCGATTCGCCCGTCACGAGCAGCTGGTTGTCGTTCAAATAGAAGGCTCGCGCTCGGTCGTAGTCGAAAGCGGGCTTAGCTATGGGCGTTGCGCTACAACTGTCCGCACACGTCAGATCCAAGGTCCGGACTGGACTGCGCGCTCCGGAGCTCGGATCTGCTCCGCCGACCAGGATGGCCGTGCTCGCGGTCAGCTTGGCCAGCGCGGCGCCCTGCGTGGCGTCAGCCGCAAAAGGCAGCGCCTGGAACCCGGTCTGAGCGGCGTTCAGGACCTCTGCGCCGGCTCCCGTGTCCGCTCCACCGACGATCACGATTTGCCCGTCGATGTTCGCCGCCGCCGCGCCGAGGCGCGGGGTGTTGAGTGTCAACACGCGCAGCGTACCGTTGCTATCCAAGCGCACGACACGATCGCTTGGGGCACCGCTGTTGCGTGTTGCGCCGATGATGTAGCGCTCGTCCGTTGCGCCCACGATCACGTCGCCGCCGACGAGATCGGCGAAATCCAAGCCCGCCGGCGCTGTGAAAGCGGTGTTCTGACCCGTGGACAGATCCACCACAATCGCGCCCGTCTCGTCGATCACTAACAAGGACCAGCCAGCGACGGCCCAGGTCTTCGGCACGCGCGGGAGCCAGGCTTGTTTCGGTGCCACGGCCCAGTTGGCCATGTCGTACAGGTCCAGCGCCACGCTTGCGCTGTCTGCGGACTCGCCGCCCGCGACCAGCAGGTACGCGTGCGAGACGATCTCCACGAGCGGATGCTGATAGCCGAAGAGCAGGTTGCCGGGTGCTCGCGAAAAACCGCCGGTTCGAGCCGCAAACAAGCTCGGGAAAGCGCCTCCGAAGGTCGTGAGCGAGTACGGCACCGACGTGCCGTGGATGACCGCACTGTCGTTGGCGTCGAAGGCCGTTAGCTCGAAGCTGGCCACGGATTCGGCCGCGTCACCCACACCCAGCGAGATCTGCGAGACCGGTGTGCTGACCGTGGCGAGCGTGGTTCGACTCGCTCCTACCAGCTCTAATACGGCGCGTTCGGGCGTGGGATCGAGCGTCCACGTGTCCGTCTCCTGACCGGTGAGGACGCTTAGCGAGCCCGGGGTCACGTCCGTGCTGCTGGTACAGCCCAGCAGCGAAAGCAGACCCAACAGGCAGCCCGCGGCGAGCGCTCGCTCAATGAGCAGCGGGCGGTGGGGGAGGTGGCTCACGCCGCTCTGGTGCACATGACAAGCGAGCATCATTGATTCCTGGTGGTGGACGAAGCGCACGCGCAGCCGAGCACGGCCGCGAACGCGAGGCAACCGAGTTGGAGTGGTGCGTTTGGCGACTTTCATTGCGCGTATCGGCGCTCCGTTCAACGGCTGGCCAAGAGCCCGGCTTTGGCGCGCGCGTGACCGGGAACCATGGCGAGCACTGACTTGAAAGCCGCGACGGCTTCCGGCTTGTTGCCGATGCCGAGCATGCAGTAACCATAACCGAGCCGCATCTCGATGTCCGACGGGTAGGCGTCGAGCAGCTTCTTGTAGACGCTCGCGGCTTGGGGCAGCCGGCCGAGCTTGTACTTGGCCCACGCGAGCCGCGACAGCGCCAGGTAATTGTTGGCATCGAGCGCCACGGCCTTGGCGCCGATGGCTTCGGCTTGCGCATAGAGCTCGGCGCTGTTTAACGCGAGCTGCCAACCGAGCAAAGCCTCGAGCGCTTTCGGCTCGAGCCGCGCCGCGCGCTCGTAGTCGGCCGCTGCTCCGCGATAGTCGCGTGAAGTCAGCTCCAGGTACGCGACGCGTAGACGTGGGAAATAGTCGTCGGGCGCTGCTTCGACGGCTTCACGCATGGCTTGCGTGGCGCCGCTGAGATCGCCTTTGGCCTCGAGCTCGTAGCTCTTGGTCAGCGGATCACTGACCGGGCTGCCCTTCACGTTGCGGGCAGCCAGGCAGCCGACCGCGAGCACGCAGAGCACGACCGGAAGAGTGCGACCGAAGTAGTTAGTCAGGGACATGATTCGGTTCTTTCGATGGCAGAGGAAAGCGAGCGAATAGCCTACAAATTGCCCGAAAATTAAGATGCGGCTCGCGCGAACGGCGGCCGTCACGCGAGATGTTCAGGAGCCCCTCCGGCCCGACGTCGAGCGTCGTGCTCCAGCTGGCAAGCGAGTACTTCCAGAGTCGAAGCTCGGTCTTGGTTCGGATCGTGAGCTTGCTGTGGCGGCGCTCGACGACGCCCCGCGATACCAGCTCAAAGCGCATTCCGAGCAACGTGAGCATGAAGCGCAAGCTGCTCCACTGCGCTGGCAAGCTGTCGCAGGGCACCAGGCGCTCTTCGAAGGTGAGTGGCATGTCGTTCGGCAGGGGCAGCCGCGGAATGGCCCAATACAGCGCTGCCAGGGGCGAGCTCGAGCTGCCCGCGTAGGTGGTGAGTACGGGGCCCGGAAAAAAGTAAACGCGGTCACCGCGGTCGACGTCGACCAGGCTGTGCTCGCCGTGCAGGCTCAGCTCATAGCGAAGCTTCAGCGGTACACCGTCGCACCTGCACTCCCTGTGCGCGCCTGGCGTGAGACCCAAGACGGCCGCGCCAGCGCCGGCGGGCTCAACCGCGAACAGCCGAGCGCCCTCTTGCGGCACTCCGAACGCTGAAAATACTGCCCTGTCTGGCCGTTGCTCGGCATAATTGATCAGGTCGAATTCGAGCGTGGGCGCCCCCAATTCTGCGCTGCGCTGCATCTGCAGATGCAGGTGCGGCCGCGGGCTACGACCCGATGAGCCGACACGTCCGAGTCGCTGACCCAGGACCACGAAGTCACCCGTTTTGACGGACATGCTGCCGGGCTGCAAGTGCGCGAGCACCGAGAACAGCTCGGGGCCGTGCTGCAGCACGATCGCATTGCCCCACGGCTTCAGTGTGTCTTGATGGCCGGGAGCCTGGTCCGGCGCGCCGTCGTGCACGGCGACCACCGTGCCGGTGCCCGGGGCGAGCGCCGGCTGCCCATAGCAGTAGTAGTCGTCCACGACTCGACCGTGCTCGCGAAACGGAAAGCCGTCAGCGTCCGAAACTTCGAAGTCTAGCGCGTGCGCCCACGCGCCTCGATGCGTGAAGTTACCGTCGACGCCTTGCGAGACGAACCAGGTTCCGAGGAACGGCAGCGCGAGTCGTGGCTTGCCGACGAACCCCAGG
>DATCFJ010000285.1:0-8872 GCA_036509605.1 Polyangiaceae bacterium
TTGACGACCAGGCGACGCGCTTCCGCTTGGAGCGTCGTTTCTTGAGGCTTGTCCCGCGTCAGCAGAGATGCCCCGATGCGACCGATCTCCGTCCGCGGCCCTGTCGCGTGGACGCGTGCGATGCCAGCGCCACCTGTAATGAGCGTCCCCGCGTAGATGAAGGGTAGATCTTCACCGCCTGGGCGGGCGAACGCGAGCGCGCCATCCCAAGCGCTCTTCCGCACCGGTACCGACTCGCCGCTGACGAGTGACTCGTCTGCTGCGACATGGCTCGCCTCGAGGACCACGGCGTCGGCCGGTACGCGATCGCCTTCACCGAGCACGATCAGATCGCCTTCGACGAGCTCTCGCCCAGCGATCCTAGTGCGCTGGCCGTCGCGAATGACGAGCGCACGGGGGCTAGCCAAGTCGCGCAGCGCTTCCAGCGCCCGACCTGTCTTGCGTTCCTGGAACAAAGTCAGGGCCATGATGAAAACGACGAATCCAAGCAGCATGAACGCTTCTTGACGGTCGCCGACGGCTGCGTAGATGCCTCCGCAGATAAGCAAGAGCAGAGACATCGGCTCGCGGAGCAAATTCAGGATGTCCCCGAGCACCCCGCGCCTCCTGGATGTCGGAAGTTCATTGAACCCCTGCTGTTCACGGCGTTCGATGACCTCGGCAGGGCTCAGCCCACGAAGCTCATTGTTCGAATCGAGTGCTGGTTCGGTCATCAGGCAGACATCACACGCAAGAAGCAAGCCGAACATGGGCATCATTGCTCGCGTGGCTGGGCCTCTGCATCCGCGGTTCGCTACGAGGGCGCTCCTTCTGCGCGCTCGCGCAAAGATTGCGCGGGCGCGGCGCTACTCCTGCTGATGTGCCATCAAGTCGACCAGCGGCGCGCTTCTTGCTGAGTGCTCCCAAACGAGCGTGCTCAGTTGAGCGATGCGAACAGAAACGCGAGCGCTGTTTAGCCAGTCGAGGAGCCTTTTGGCGGAAGTGATGAAGGGAGTATCGCGATGACTATCGTGTGCGGCACGGACTTTTCTGAGAACTCCGAGCAAGCGGGTCGAGCTGCGGCGGCCATTGCCAAGCGCCTCGGAGTTCCGCTCAAGCTGGTGCACGTATTGGCGGAGTCACCCCTCCTGCTCTCTTTCGCTCCGTCGGAGGCAACCCTCAAGGCCGCGCTCGACGCGCAGGCCGAAAAGCTCCATTTACATTTTGGCATTGAGGTAGAGCCCGTCGCTCTATTTGGGGTGGCACACGAGGCGGTTCTCGAGCTCGCGCTCGGGGCGAACGCAAGCTTGGTCGTTTTGTCTTCTCTAGGCGGTAAGAAGCAGACTCATTGGCTGCTTGGGAGCGTGGCCGAGCGCGTCGTACAGAGCTCTTCGATTCCTGTTCTCATCGTTCGCGATGCGGCCAGCATCGAGGCTTGGGCGGGCGGTGGGCGAACGTTGAAGGTGATGCTGGGAACTGACCTCGGAGCGACCTCGATGGTCGCATTGCGCTGGCTGGAACGGCTCCGCGGTGTTCTCCCGTGTGACGTTTGCATCGCGCAGATCGCCTGGCCGATCGCTGAGCACGCTCGGCTTGGCATCAAGGGTCCGATAGAGCTCGAAGGGTTGCGCCCAGAGCTGAAGGAGCAGCTCGAAGTGGAGCTCAGGGGGTGGGCCGGTGTTCTGGAGGGTGAGGGTGACACGACCTTCGTTGTGAGCGCGGGGTGGGGGCGCGTGGACAGCCATCTCGCGCAGCTCGCGGATGGCGCGCACGTCGATCTACTCGTAGTCGGGACGCATCAGCGAGCGTGGGCGGCTCGTGCTTGGCAGGGCTCGGTTTCCCGTGGCGCGCTTCACTATGCGTCGTCGAACGTTGCGTGTGTCCCGCCCGCTCGAATGCGAGAGAAAGAATGACGGAGAGTTCGGCTGGGGATGGCCGGGACGACGCTGTGGGCGGTACCGCTGCTCCGTCGGCCTAACCGGAGCGGAGGCTTTATCCCTGTCGCAAGCACATAATGGCTGCCGACGCTGTCCACTGTAACGACACGCTTGGCGCCACGGGTCTTCGCTGTGGATCAAGCGCGATGGTCGCGCAATGCCCTGGGCCCGCCCGGCCCGGGCGCGCTATGCTGCCAGCCGAGATGAGTATGTCAGCGCGCGGGTCGAGGTTTTGGCGGACGCCGTCCTTCGGGGTGGTTTCGTTCTTAGCGATCGTTGGCAGCGTCGCCTGCTCGACGACGGCTTCCGGTCTGAAGGCGCGTTACGCCCGGGAGCAGAGCTGCCCGATTGATCAGGTGAGCGTCAGTGAAGCGGGCGGGGACGTGTACCACGCGAGCGGTTGCGGAAACGGTACTGAGTACGTTTGCGGGAGCTTCGCGGGCGTGGGCGATAGCAGCAGGGGCTGTCGCGAACGAGGACTGAACCCGCATGAGCCCATGGGCGACCCGCCCCCACAAAATGCCACCCAGAGCCGGCCCGACTTAATCGGGCCGAAGTAGCGCGGCTCGCGCGGCCGTCCTGCGCAGACCGCGCGGAGGTTTGACGGAGAAAAATGTGGTGGATTCGAGGCGACCCGCGGGCCGGAGCTGGCTAGCTGAGCGCGTCCGGCTCGGGCATATTTAGCGGATCGGCGAGCACCGTCAGGGTTGGTCGCGCGTCACTCAGCGCGCGCTCGAACAACGACGGTTGCGCGGGGTCCGCGCAAATGGCGGCGAAGTCATCGGGCGTGAGCCCGCGTACCAACCGCGCCGCATACGTCTCGCGCAGCAAGCGCAGGTAGTACTCGACGTCGTAGTCCCGCGGATCGGGGTCGCGCTCCGGCGCGCCAGGCTGGCGCGGGGCGTCCGGATCGACGAGCAGCCCCGCGCGGCCTTTGGCGCCGCGATACACGCGAATGCGATCGCCGGGTGCCCAATCCGCTTGGCCATTGTTGAGCAGCGCTTCGTAGCTGAGCTCGCGCCGCTGCGCGCGGGTCGTCAGATACTCCGCGGGAGTTTTCGTGAGGCGCACGCGCGCGGAGACGTCGAACGTCGTCAACGTGCGACGCCGCAGCGCGAACGCCGTCGACACGTAAGCCTCGCGCACGCCGACCAAGTCGCCCGAGAGCAGGCAGGCGATGGCGCGTCGCAGAAAGGCTTCCCCGAAGGGCTCGGCGCGGCTCGAGCGAAACGCCACTCCGCGCAGCACGATCGGGCCGGAATACGGCTTCAGCGAGTAATTCTTGGGCTCATGCGAGAGCATCGCGGCGTAGCGCCCGTCGAATTCGAGCTTCACCAGTGGCGGCAGCAGCGAGGCAACCTCGGCCACGATGCGTCGCTCGTCGGCTTCGCTCAGGGGTTCGTCTACCGCGAAGTAGACGCCATCCGTGTCGGCTTCCAGCAATTGCACGCCGCGCCGGGCGAGCTCGCGGCACAGCAGGGTCAACACCTGGCGCCCGCGGCGCGTGACAAGGTTGGCGGCGTGTACGTCGGCGAAGCGCGTTAGGCCGACCGCGCCGAGGTAACCGTAGGCGGAGTTGATCACGAGCTTCATCGCCGCGGACACGGCCTCCTGCGTGAAGCGTTCAGCTGAGCCGGGCTCGGCGGTGCGCGCCTGCGCTTTGGCGCTCAAGCGTTGCTGCGTGAGTTGATCGACCAGCGCCAGCAACACACCCAGCCGGTCGCGCTTGGGCCCAATGCCATATTGGCGCATCAACGACGGATACAAGCTCGCGACGTCCGCCTTGACGATACGCCGCGCGACGCCGCACGCAAACAGGTGCAATGCCGCTCCACTATGCGGCGTGCCGTCGCCGGGTTGGTGCGTGGGCAGCGCGGCTCCGGCGCGCAAATAGGCGCGTACCAGCAGCGGATCGAGCACACCGGTAGCCGCACCCGCATCCGCTAGGCGCTCGTAGCGGCGTGGGGCCATTTTCGCGAGCGCGAACGCCGCACCGCCCAGCAAGCGCGCGAGGCCCGCGGCTTCCACGACGTCGTCCTTCGCGTAGCGGCGTACGCGCTCTGGCTCTTCACGGAACACTTGCTGCACGCGCGCGCCCGGAATGTATTCGCGCTCGGTCGTCGCTAAGCCCAAGTGCCGCGCGACCGCTTTCAAACCGTGTCCGGGCAGATCACGGGCCGAGAAATCGTGACGACGCACGGCGTCCAGCGAATCGATCAGCTCACGGCCCGCCATGGTGTAGCGCGAGCGGCGCATGGCGTCGGAACGCCGTTCACCGGCTTGGCCGAGCGCGGCCCCGCGCGCGGCGGGCCGTTGCTGCAAACCGGGCTCGTTGCTGCGACCGAGCCACAAGCTGACACCCAGCCGGCGCGCGCGTTGTACTAGGAACGGCAGATCGAAGCCGTGCAAGTTGTGATTCTCGATCACGTCTGGATCGAGCTCGCGGATCCGTTCGCATAACCGAATCAGTAGCTCGGCTTCGGCGTTGTCGTCGTCGTCTCGCGCCACTTCTAGCGTCTCGGCGTTGCCCTCGGGACAGCGCAGCGCGACCAAGAAAATGCGGCCATTTTCGGGGTCTAAGCCGCTCGTTTCGAGATCGAACTGCAGGCGGCGCAAGTCGTCGAAGCTGAGATCTTTGAAGTAGGTTCGCCCGGAAGCGACCAGGTATTGCTCTTCGGGCGGCAAGGCGAGCACGGCCTGCGCGCCCAGCTCGCGCAGATGCGAAACCGGGCGTGCCAGGCGTTGCCGCGCGCCGTGGAGCACAGCCCGGGCCAATGCGCGGCCGTCGTGCGCGCGAACCACGTAGCGCAGGTCGCCGTCGCCTTCGAGCTCTTCGTACGTCAGCTCTCCCTGTCTCGGTGTGGCTCCGGGCTCTTCCTCGCGCAGTCGGTTGCCGAGATGCTCCAGATCACTCAACGACGAGAGTAATAGCCAGGGGCGAAACGTCACTTCTTCGCGCAGCAGCTCGCGCGTCGCCCCGCGCCGCCACACGGTTGCTCGCCCATCGGGCTCCGCCCACACCGAGACGATGCCGGGCGTCGGGTCCCAACCCCACAGCCACTCGTCTTGGATTCGGGTCACGCGCGGTGCAAGTTAGCATTGGCACGAGAGCGCTGCCCTCATCACCGATAGATCTGCCCCGGCTGCGTTGGCGGAACAGGCGCTGTCGTACACTTTGCCGCTGCAGGCGCACACGGGCTGACCGCTCGCTTGGCAGGTCGTGGGCTTTGCGCGACAGGTACCGCGGGCGCTTGACCTCTGCCGCACAAGCCGCGGAGTGCGAATCGCTCCCCATGCGGGAGTGCGGCGCGATGAGGGGCGGCGAGGTGTACGGCGCGCCCACGGCGCTGACGGCGTGGTACGGCAGGCCGTTCGACGCCACGCTGCCGGGGCGTGAGCGCGGCGGGTAATGTCATCGGCAGCGCTGTGCGTGCTCGAGGAGGCGCGATCGGGGGGCGACGCCGTAAAGACGAGGAGAGGTGTTGCGCCTCTACTCTCTCGCCCGCGCTATTTCATCTGAAGTGTTCGATTTTGTTTGACAGGTTGTGGGGTGAGCGATGCCCCATGGTGGTGCCTTCGTCAAGATCTCGCGCGCGGCGGCGTGTCGTTGCCGTCGAGCGAGGCGTTCTCGAAGCGGACGACTCAGATCGTGTTTTCACGCGTGGAAACGGCTCTGGCGGCAACTGTGGGCTTCCGAAATGTGCGTGTTATGGGAGGAGGCATGAGCGATCGATATCAGTTGGTTGCGTTGCAGGACGAGCAACTCTTGGCGGCACTTTCGGTGCTCGTGCGCCGAGAGAACGATGCGCTGTCGGATTTGTTAGCGCACTTAGCGGAGCTCGATGAGCGGCGGCTCTATCTCGAGCTGGGATTCTCCTCGCTGTTTGCGTACTGCACGGAGGTGCTCGGGTTTTGTAAGTCGTCGGCGGGGCGGCGCATTGCGGCTGCGCGGGTGTGTCGGAACTATCCGGAGGCGTTTGCGCGGGTGGCGAGGGGAGAGCTGCAGCTGTCTGTGCTGTCGGCGCTGGCTCAGCACTTGACTCCGAAGAACGCGGCAGAGTTGTTCGAGGCATGCGGTAACAAGAGCTACGAGCAGGTTGAGTTGCTGCTCGCGGCTCGGTTTCCGAAGCCGGATGTGCGCGATTCAATCCGTCGCTTGCCGACGGGGACGGGGACAGGGACTCCCGATATCGGGAGCGATTCGAATGCTCGTCCCGGCACAGCCAGCGCAGATGCCGGAGATCTCGGGGAAGTACCGAGTGGGTGCGTGCCTCCAGTTTCAGAAGCCAAGCCGCCGACTGCGGCGCGCGAACGGGTCGAGCCGTTGTCGGCGGATCGCTTCGGTGTGCATTTTACTGCTGACGCGGAGTTTCGCGAGTTGCTCGAAGAGGTGAGAGAGCTTGCCAGTCATGCACTGCCGGGTGGCGAGCTGCAGCCGCTGTTGAAGCAGGCGCTTACGGCCTATCGGCGGGAGCTGCAGAAGCGGCGCTTTGGGATCGGAGCGAAGGCGCGTCGTGCTGGTGCCGCGCCACGCGCGGTGTCGCCGCGAACTGGCGCAAACCGCGGCGCGGTCAGCGACCCGGTTCTGCAAGAAGCGGAGAAGAAGCGTACGCGCTACATCACTGCCGCGGTGGCGCGCGCGGTGTATCTACGCGACGGCGGTTGTTGCACCTTCCGCTCGGAGGACGGGCGGCGCTGTGGTGCGCGGCGATTCTTGGAGCTCGATCACATCGAGCCTTGGGCGGAGGGGGGCGAGTCGACGGCCTGTAATCTTCGGCTGCGGTGCCGAGCGCATAACCAGCACGCGGCGCGGCTTCACTTCGGTGGCGATCGGATTCGGGAGGCGGTGGCGGAGACGCGCAGCGAGAGGCGCGGCGCGATCCGCGCCCCATAGAGCCGGAGAAGCCGGCGAGACCGGCGTCTTAGAATCTTGCGGTGACGGCGATAGGCGCGCGCCCCGCTGCTGGTCGCTGTGCGTCGAATGGCGGCGCGTTTGCTCACGCGCTAGCCGGTGCGCCAGGCCGCGCGCGTCGCTTGGCAATCGCTGTGCGTCGAATGGCAACGCGCTTTGCCAACGCGCTAGCCGGTGCGCCAGGCCGTGCACCGCGCGCCGCGAGGTGCAGGTCACCGCAGCTCGCCGCCGAAGGCTTTGCCGACATCTGGGCTATCGCGTGACCATCAACCAACCCCCTAAGTGCTTATAAATAAAAGATATTGCGTCACGGCTTGACACACGAAGCGTGACCGACCAGATATACATCCGCACATTGAGATATCAGGATTGATGGCCCTCTCGCACTACGTGGAAACGCTGAACTTGCTCGGCGATGAAAGCCGGATTCGGTTGTGTGCGCTGCTCCGCGAGCGCGAGCTGTGCGTCTCGGATTTGGTTCGCGTGACGGGCATGGCGCAGTCGCGGGTTTCGACGCACCTGGGGCGGTTGCGAGAGGCGGGGTTCGTTTGGGATCGGCGTCAGGGCACGCAGTGTTTTTATGGGCTCGCGCAGGACACGTTGCCGAGCACCGCACGCGCCGTGATCGACGAAGCCGCGCGCTCGGAGGATCCAACTTTGCTCGGGGATCAAAAGCGGCTGCTCGAGCTGGAGGCGGAGCGGCGTGGCGGGTTGCCGGAGTCGGTCGCGGACGAGCTGGAGCGTTACTATTCGCCGGGGCGCACTTGGCAGTCGCTGGCGGTCGGCATCGCGGCGTTCCTGAAGCTGGGGGACGTGCTGGACGTGGGTTCTGGGGACGGCGCGGCGGCGGCCACGCTGGCGCCCTATTGCAAGTCGCTCACGTGCATCGACACCAGCCCGCGCATGATCGAAGCGGCGAACGAGCGGCTGGCCAAGCTCGGCCATGTCACGGCGCAGGTCGCGGACGTGCATGAATTGCCGTTTGTTGCGGCGTCTTTCGACTCGGTGTTGGTCTTCCACACGCTGACCTATGCCGAGCATCCGGCGCGCGCGCTCTCGGAGTGCGCGCGTGTCTTGCGCCCCGGCGGTCGGCTGGTTTTGCTGTGTCTCAACGAGCACCAGCAGCACGAGGTGACCGCGCGTTACGGCGAGCGTCACCCGGGTTTTTCGCCGAAAGCCGTCCGCACCCTGCTCACCCGGGCAGGCCTCGAAGTCACTAGTTCCGAAGTTGCTTGTCGGGAAGCCAAGAAACCGCACTTGGAAGTGGTATTGGCCACGGCCGACAAGCCCCAACCTACAAGCAAGAGCAAGCGCCACACGCCAAGCTGAGCGTTCAATTCCGATGCCGAACTTACATCCGTTACAAGAGCTGCTTCGAAACCGCATTGCCATCATCGACGGCGCGATGGGCACGACCATCCGCACCTATGGCATGACCGAAGCCGACATCCGTGGTGAACGCTTCAAGGATTCGAAGAAGGATCTGCTGAACAACGGTGACATCTTCTCGCTCACGCAGCCGAAGATGATTTGCGACATTCACCGCCGCTTTCTGGAAGCCGGCGCGGACATCATCGAGACCAACACCTTCGGTGCCACGAGCATCACTCAGAGCGAGTTTTTCGTCGACGACCCGCGTGAGCATGGCGGCCGGAAGGACCCAGAGTTCTACCAAAAGATCATCGAGGATAAATTCCTGAACGAGCTCGCTTGGGAGATCAACGAGCAGTCCGCGCGGCAGTGCCGCGAGTGGGCGGACCGCGTCGCGAACCAAGACGGCAAGCGCCGCTTCGTGGCCGGCGCGATCGGCCCGCTCACCGTCTCGCTCTCGAATTCACCGGACGCAGACGACGCGGGCTTCCGCGTGGTCAGCTTCGATCAGGTGAAGGAGGCCTACATCCTGCAGATCCGCGCGCTGATCGCGGGCGGCTCGGACGCGCTCTTGGTCGAGACCATCTTCGATTCGCTGAACGCCAAAGCTGCGTTGGTCGCGATTCGCGAAGTGTTCGACAAAGACGGCAAGGAGCTGCCCGTGATGATCTCG
>DATCFJ010000286.1:0-6988 GCA_036509605.1 Polyangiaceae bacterium
TTCGCCGCCTCCATGACTCGTTGCGCGTACAGCTCTGGCGGCAGCTCTGGGATCGCCGTAACGCGATCGAACTCGTTCAACGGGTCGTCGAGATCGAGACCGGGCACGGTCTCGTCGTCCCAGCTCGCGTCGACCTGGGCGGTCGACTCGGGTGGTGCCGAGCTCGGGCGCAAGCTGATGAGACGACGATCCTTGGTACTCATGCGTGTTCTCTCGGGGCGCGCCGGGCGGCGAGCGATCAGCCGCGCGACACGACCCCCTTGAACATGCGTTGGGTGCGCGACAACTGATCGACTTGTTCCTTGACCAAGCCGGTGTCCTTGGAGGTGATCGCCGCACGCGTGCGATCGACCGTTGTGCGCGCCTTGGCGATGGCGTCGCGACCGAAGTCCGCGGACCCGACCACTCGCTCGATCTCCGGGAAAAGCCGCTCGATTTCTGCGATTAACGTCTCGGCCTCTTGCTTGGCAGCTTCGAAGTGCTCGTCCGTCCGGCGCTCGACCAAATAGTCTTGCGCGTGGTCCATCATGTTCTTGATCTCGTCCTGAGTGAGGCCGCTCGTCGCCGTCACCTGGATCGACTGCGCCTGGCCATTTTCCATGTCCTTGGCGTGCACGCTGACGATGCCGTCAGTGTTGATCTCGAACGTGACTTCGATCTCCACGTGGCCTTTGGGGGCGCGGCGCAGACCGGTCAGGATGAACTCACCGAGCAGCTCGTTCTCGTCCGCGCGTTTGCTCTCGCCCTGCATGACCAGGATCTTGACGGCGGTTTGGTCGTCTCGGCTGGTCGTGAACACCTTGGTCCGGCTAGTGGGCACGGTCGTGTTCTGCGGGATCAGCTCCTCGAAGTAGCTGCCGAAGGTCATGATGCCGAGCGCGTGCGGAGTCACGTCGAGCAGGATCATGTCTTGGCGATCTTGGACCAAGGCGGCGCCCTGAATCGCGGCGCCCATGGCCACGACCTCGTCCGGGTGCACGCTCTTGTTCGGCTCGCGCCCGAAGTAGCCCGTGACGGCGGTCTGCACGGCCGGCATGCGCGTCATGCCACCGACCAAAATCACGTCCTCGACCTCGCTCACGTCGAGCTTGGCGTCGGCCAACGCCTGGCGGCAGATGTCCACCGTGCGCTCGACGAGATCCTCGGTCAGCTTCTCGAGCGTTGGACGCGCCAGAGTGCGCTGCAAATGCAGCGCCTCGTTGCGGCCGGTCGAGATGATGAACGGCAGGTTGATCTCCGTCTCGCGCACGCCAGACAGCTCGCATTTGGCCTTCTCGGCGGCGTCGCGTAGGCGTTGTAGAGCCATGCGATCTTGGCGCAGATCGATACCGTGCTCGTCTTGGAAGCCCGTCACCAGCCAGTCGATGATCCGAGCGTCGAAGTCTTCACCGCCGAGGAAGGTGTCACCGGTGGTGCTGATCACCTTGAATACGCCGTGCGCGCCGATTTCCAAGATGCTGATGTCGAACGTGCCGCCACCCAGGTCGTACACGGCGACCGTGCGGTCCATGTCCTTGCCGTAGCCGTAGGCAAGGGATGCCGCGGTGGGTTCGTTGATGATGCGGATTACGTCTAGACCGGCGATCGCGCCGGCGTCTTTGGTGGCTTGGCGCTGGTTGTCGTTGAAGTAGGCGGGCACGGTGACCACAGCCTTTTTCACCGGCTCTCCGAGGTAGTCCTCGGCCACGATCTTCATCTCTTGGAGGACCATCGAGCTGACTTCGGGGACCGAGTAGGTCTTGTCCCGGAGCTTGATGCGCACGTCCGCGTGCGGGCCTTCCACGATCGTGTAGCTGGAGGTCATGATCGCGTTCTTGACCTGCGGCGAGTTCCACTTGCGGCCGATCAGGCGCTTGGCGGCGTAGACCGTGTTCTCGGCGTTGGTGATGGCTTGGCGCTTGGCAATGTGACCGACCAGGCGCTTGCCGGCTTCTGTCACCGCAACGACGCTAGGCGTGGTCTTGTATCCACCTCGGTTCGGAATCACGACGGGCGTGTCGCCCTCCAAAATGGCGACGCAGGAATTCGTCGTTCCGAGGTCGATGCCGATTACACGCTCCATACTGAGCCTTTCCCATCACCGAGCGGTCGAGCCTTCAGGCCTCGCCGCGTTTGAGCCGACGCATCCAGTCTCGGATAGTATCATCCTTAGGCGCCAGCGTCGCGGCACGCTCGAATTCAGCCAGGCCGCTCTGCTTCATGCCTGCCGCCACGTAGATTCGGGCCAGAGTCACCCTCGCCTGGGCTTCCTCGCCAAGGCTCACGGGTTGACCGGACGCCTGCGCGGCTTGCAGCAGAGCGACCGCTTTTCGGGCATAGTCGCCGGCAACGCGCAGGTCACCTTCGGCCATCAGGCTGCAGTAGGCTGCGCGCTCGAAGGTGCGCGCGAGTGGGCTGCCCAATGTCGCCCGGCCGTACGAGCGCGCGGCGTCCACGAGGCGCCCTTCGCGCTCCTCGTATTGTGCCTGAGTCAGATAGTGATCGGCGAGGAGTACCGTGGCCTCGGTTTGCGCCTCTTGGAGGCGCGCGCTGATCTCCGCGTTATCGGGGACGAGCGTGGCCGCGATGCGCAGGCCGTTCACCGCAGCCAGTGGATCCTTGTTTGCGAGCGAGGCACGTGCGTTGAGCAGCAAGCGCTCGGCTTGCTTTTCACGCGCCTGGGTGACGCGCTGATCGTAGCGCCGCTTCAGGTCTTCGCCGGCGCGCTCCTGCGCGGCAGTGCTGGTGGGCGGCGGAGGCGAAGTGACGGATGGCACCTGCGTCGCGGGCATGGTGCCCGAGACGTTTCGGCCACCAAGCTTGCGAGCCAGCGCCCGTTTGCGCGCTTCGGGATCGAGCGGGGGGCGCACCGAGTTCAGGCGCGGCTGCGATCCCGAGAGCGGGTTGCGACTCGAAATCGGGTCCGGCGCCGGCTCCGGCGTAATGCTGCGCTCGGACGACACACCGCTCAGGGCGGCGTGGGCGCGCTCTGCCGCTTGCGCCTCTTCTTCGATTTGACGTTGGATTGCTTGTACTTGAGCCAGCAGCGTCGAGTCCGACTGCTTGTGGTCGAATTCGCGCGTTTTCTTGAGTGACGCCAGGTAAGCGTCGTACTCCGCGCGCGGTCCGGGCCGAGTGATCGCGTCGTAAGCCTCGGTGAGCCTGGCGAAGACGCGCTCGATCTTGGGCTTGAACGAGCCCAGGTTCTTCCCGAAATAGCGATCGGGGTGAAAGACGTTGACCACCTCGTAGTAGGCGGCCTTGATCGCGCGCTTGTCCGCGTTCGGATCGACTTTCAGCAGCTGATAGTGGGTTGCGTTGTCGAGGTGGTAAAACGCTTCCAGGATCACCCGCTTGCGCTCTTGCTCGAGGTCGACGGCTTCGTCGAGCTCGCGCGGGTCGTACAGCGCAGCCGCCGGGTGATGCGGTTCGCCCTGGCTGCTGGCCTCGATGATCGGCCCGATGCGCATCGACCCAGACACGCGCGCCGCGGGGCGCATGACGCGAGCCGAGTCGCCCGGCGCTGGCGCCGGATCGTCGAAGCGAACGGCGCCCAGCCGGGTGAGCGCGCCCAGCGTGGCGGCGACGGCCGACGGGTCCAGCCCCGCGGCTTCAGCGATCTCGACCACGCTGGTGGCGCCGTCCACGCGCGACAACACGAACGCTTCAGCCGGCCCGATCGGCAAAGCCCTGAGGTCGATCCCATCGACCAGGTGAGGCAGTCGCATGTGCGGCGGGGTTGTAGCCACTCGATCCCCTAATGGAACGACCGCAAGTGTAGCTATGCCTTAGTTTTTTCTGCAATCGACGAAACGCGGCATAACGCGATGCGTTAGTGCGGCGACGCCGCGGGAGCGGCTGAAGCGGCCGGATCCCCGGCTCCGGCCGTTCCGGTCCCTTGTTCGATCACCTTCGATTGCACGACCATGGCCGACTCCAAGAGGCCGATGGCCAGCCGGCGCGCCTCTGCGGCCGCCTTCGGATCGCTCGCTTCGAGCGATTTCGCGCGGCGTTCCTCGACTAGCCCCTGAGTTTCCAGCAGGTGCCCCTGGAAGTAGTTGGGGCCGCCGGCGTTCTCGAGGCCAGCCTTGACGTCTGCCAGGGCTTGGTCGAACGCGCCCAAGCGGCTGTGGAAATCCGCCAGGCGCGCCAACGTGTCGGCGAGCACCTCGCGCACTTCCGGCGCGAGCTCCGCGCCGTTGCTGTGCGGGAGCGGGCCGGCGACGAGGCCAGCCAGGGGTGTCAATGCGCCGTTCAAGTCGCCGTTCGTCTCCAGATTGTCGGCGGCATGGTGAGCGGAGCGAGCGCGACTCAGGAACGCGAGCAGCAGCGGGTCAACCGGACTGCCGGCGTCTTGCTCGGTGCAGCGCTCAGGCGCGGGGCGCTCGGCACGACTGCACGCGACCAGGCCGAGCGCGCAGCACAGGAGCAGCGCGCGCTTCATCGCACGCCCCACATGGCGTAGCGGTTGGCGCGCAAATCACGCTCGCGCACGCTGGCGATGCGATCGATGCGCGCCGAAGGTGGACCGACGGATGCGGTTTGAAATAGCGCCGCCGTGCTGCGCGATTGCACGAGCGCCAGGGCCGGCAGCTCCGGCGCCGAAGCTTCGGGGCTAGTGTTGCGCGAGCTTACCATGAACAGCACCGCGGCCGCCGCAGCGAGCGCCGCAAGGACTCCGCCGAAGCGGACGTAGAAAACCTTGGCCGCGGGCCTGCTCTTGGCCGTTAGCGTAGCCGGAGGGACCACTTTGGGCGGAGCCCCGCTCGGCGCATAGGCGGCAGCCAGCGCGCGCGCCAAAACCAAATCCGGATGATCGCCGTCACCGTCGAGCGCGCGGCGCAAGCGCTCGCTCTCCACAATCTCTTCTGGGCTAGGCGTGGCGAAGGGGTCCTCTAGCGCAGAGAGCAGCAAGCGCTCGTGACGCGCAGGCTCGATTTCGCCGGGTGCGAAGGCGCTCTTGAGCAGGGTCGCCAAGCGCTGCTCTTCTGCCGCGTCGAGCTCCGGCAGCTCGGGATCGGAGTCGTGAGGGGTCATGACTCGTTGCCTCCTTCCGGGAGAGCCTTGCGCAGCGCGGCCATCGCCCGATGGAGTACCACGTCGAAGGTCGCGACGCTGACGCCCAGTGAAAGCGCCGCTTCCTCGCGCGAGCGCTCTTCGAGGACTCGCAGCCGGATGGCATCCGCGTAGCGCGGGTTGATCCGCCCGAGCACGTCACGCACGCGCTGTTTGGCGCAATTCAGGTCGTAGCGCTCCAGCTCGTCGGCTTCGCGCGCGTCACGCTCGGCGTGCTCCAGCTCGCGTTCGACGTCCTCCGGCTCGAACAGCAGCTCGCGTTTGCGAGCGCGCAGCATGTCCAGCGCAACGCGCAGGGCGACCACGCGCAGCCAGGGGTACACGCCGACCGCCTGCCAAGTGAACTGATCGAATCGCTCGAGCACCTTCACGTACGTGCGCGACAGCGCTTCTTCGGCCGTGGCCGCGCTGCCCAAGCGGGGCAGCAGCACGCTGCGGTACAAGCGCGGGCCGTACTGACGCAAGATCGCCCCTAGCGCATCGCGCTCTCCGGCCTGAGCACGCAGGGCGAGGGCCCGTTCGGCCTCCAGCTGTGCCGAGTCGTCCACCGCAGGCACTCTACACAACTGTGGGGAGTGGGCGCCCGCACGTCCAAACAGCACCCCGCGCCAGTCGAACGGCCCGAAGGTCGGCTGCAGACCGACGGCAAAGGCGGCGCTGGGGTTCACGTATTGAGAACGTGCGCGCGGGCCGCGGGCTTACGGCAAGACGCGAAATCGCTTGCAATAAAGGGGTGAAAGGCCGAAGACCGGCGCGAAATGCCGACTCATGCCACGGTCTGCCCGTTCTGCCGCGGGCTGAATTCTGCGGGCGAACGGCGCTGCTATCGTTGTGGGCGCCCGCTGCCCGGTCCGCTCGCTTCGGGCGTGATCGGCTTCTTTCAAAACACCTTCACAGGTGACGCGGCCATCACGCGCATCTTTCTCGGCTTGTGCATCCTCGTGTTCGCGTTGTGCATGATCTCGGATCACCGGCTGCCCCTGTATTCGGATCAATTTTCGATGTCGACGACGGTGCGCTTCGGCGCGTTGCTCGGCTCGCTGGGTACGGCGGAACCCTGGCGCTACGTCGCGGCGATGTTCGTGCACTACAACCTCGTGCACCTGGCCATGAACGGCTGGGTCTTTTCGCGCGTTGGGCTCGACGTGGAGCGTGAGCTCGGCAAGGCGCGCTTTGCGATCTTGTTCGTGCTCTCAGGTGCGCTCGGCTTCGTGGTCAGCACGCTCTGGTACAACGGCATCAGCCCACCGACGGCCGGCGCGAGCGGCGCGATTTTCGGCGTCTTCGGCTGCCTGCTCGGCGCGGCTTATGCCCGGCGAGATCCGAACTGGAAACAGATCTTGGTGCAGAATCTGATCTGGCTCGTGATCTTATCGTTCATGGGCTCGGTCAACAACGCCGCCCACGCCGGCGGGCTCGCGACCGGGGCGCTGCTCGGATTCCTGTTCAGCAAGGAGACACGCAAGCTGAAGCTCGACCCGGTGTTTGGCGTCGTTGCAGGGCTATTGCTGGTGCTTTCGGTGGCCAGCGTGGCGCTCTCGGCGGTGTCCCCGATCTGGCGCGTCGTCCGTGCCCAGGAAATGAGCCGCGAGTACTAGCGGCGGCGCGCGCCGCGATCGCCCGGCAAATCAGGGGTAGCGGCGGCCTGCCTCGCGCGACTATCCTCGCGGCCCAATGCCCGTAGTCAATCCCTTGGCGAGAGAGCTCGTCTTCAAGGTCGTGTACTACGGGCCTGGTCTGGGCGGGAAAACCACGAGCCTGCAGTACATCCACGCCACGGCTAAGCCCGAGCACCGCGGCAAGATGGTGAGCTTGGCCACGCCGGTGGACCGCACTCTATACTTCGATTTCCTGCCCATCCGCGTGCCGAACGTGCGCGGCATGAATGTAAAGCTACAGCTCTTCACGGTGCCCGGTCAGGTTCACTACAACG
>DATCFJ010000287.1:0-17928 GCA_036509605.1 Polyangiaceae bacterium
CGCGAGTCGTGCGCGAGTTGAACCTGTCCGATCAGGAGTATCCAGCCAAGCTGATGTCGTCCTTGATCAGCAAGGAAAAGCGCGAAGGCCGCGGCCCGAACGAAGTGAAAGGCGACGCCGGCTTCAACGATTCTTTGCCGCAGATCTATCAGCGCTATCAAAAGGCACTGCTCTTGGCCAACGCCGTCGACTTTGACGACCTGCTGCTGCTGATGGCGCTGATTGCGGAAAACCCGGACAGTCGCGGTGGGGAAGAGCTGCGCAATCGCTTCTTCTACGTGCTCGTCGACGAGTTTCAAGACACGAACTTGATTCAGTACCGTTTGATCCGAGCGCTCAGCGCGCGGCGGCGCAACCTGTGCGTGGTCGGCGACGACGATCAATCGATCTACCGTTGGCGAGGCGCCGACGTGCGCCTCATCCGCAGCTTTCGCCGCGATTTTTCGGACGCGGTCGTGATCAAGCTCGAGCAAAACTATCGCTCGACGGGGAACATCGTACGGGCGGCGCTGGGCGTGATCGAAGCCGCCGACGTGCGTGAGCCGAAGAAGCTGTGGACCGACCAAGCGCCCGGCGAAAAGGTCAAAGTGCGCCTGGTGCGTGACGAGCGCGAAGAAGCATCGTTCGTAGTGCGCACCATCCAGGCGGAGATGGCACGCGGCGTTTCGGCCGACCAGATTGCGGTCTTCTACCGCGTCCACGCGCAGTCCCGAACGCTGGAAGAAGCCTTCCGCGGCGCCAATCAGCCGTACAAGATCGTCGGCGGTATGAAGTTCTTCGACCGCGCCGAGGTCAAGAATTTGCTGTCTTATTTGCGCTTGATCGACAACCCGATGAGCGACACCGATCTGGTGCGGGTGATCAACACGCCGGCTCGCGGCATCGGTAACAAGACGGTCGAGCATTTGCTGAATGTCGCATCCGAAAGCGCCATGAGCGCGTACGACGCGATCGACAGCGTGGCGCGCGCCGCGGAGCTCGGCAGTGCTGCCCGCAAGAAAATCGCGGGGTTCAAAGCGTTGCTCGAAGGCCTGCGTGAAGAAGCCAAGGGCTTATCGCCGCACGCGCTCGCGGGGCGCGTGCTCGAGGTCACCGGCTATCGCGATCTGCTAATCAAGGACGACACTGCCGAAAGTGACGCGCGGCTCGGCAACTTGGAAGAAGTGGTCGGCTCGATCGCCGACTACGAGCAGGAGCTCGGTGGCGACGAGGAAGCCACGCTGTCGGGCTATCTCGAGCGCGTTTCGCTAGTGAACGCGACGGACACGCTCGAGGGCACAGAAGCCGTGTCGCTGATGACCGTACACAGCGCGAAGGGGCTGGAGTTCCGCAGCGTCTTCATCACTGGCATGGAAGAAGAGATCTTCCCATACAGCCGCGTCAGCCACGAAGAGCCGGAGGAGGTCGACGAAGAGCGGCGCTTAGCCTACGTCGCCATCACCCGCGCGCGCGAACGCCTGTACATCATCCACGCTGGCACGCGCACGCTCTTCGGCAAGACGCGCTACTCGTCGCCCAGCCGATTCTTGCGGGATTTGCCCGAAGAAGCCGTACTTCGCGAAGGCACGGCTTGGCAGTCTGCCCCATATGCCAGGCCGTATCAGTCGCCGCGCGCCGTGTCACTGCCGGTCGGCACGCGCGTCGTGGAACGCGAAGCCGAAGACAGCCAGGTCGGCGAAGGCGTTGAGGTTCGCCCGGGCTCGCGCGTGCGTCACAAGAAGTTCGGGGAAGGCGTCGTCGAACGAGTCGATTTCGGCAGCGAGCCAACCGTCGTCGCCAAGTTCAAGGAACACGGCACGCTCCGCATCCAGGCCAAGTTTCTCGAATACGAATGACGCGCGCGCTCTTCAGGGAGAGCAGCGCGCGTGATCCGATCAGCATCAGCCAGGCGTGCCAGCGGGCGCCGCGCCGCCGCCCTTGAGCAGCGTGTCGATCTGCGCCGAGACAGTCTGAAAATCAGTCGGGTTGGCGACGCGGGCACCGTTGATGAACATCGTCGGAGTGCCTTGCACGGCCACGCTCTCGCCGAGCTTCACGTCCGAGTCAACGTCCGCCGCGTAGGTCTTGGCGTCGAGCGCTTTCTTGAACTCAGTGACGTTCAGGCCGGTGTCCTTGGCGAAACCTTCCAAGCCGCTGCGCGTGAGCTGGGTTTGGTTCTGGAACAGCTTGTCGTGAAACTCCCAGAATTTGCCCTGAGCGTTGGCGGCCAGGGCTGCTTCCGCGGCGCCGCGCGCATTTTCATGCATCGGCAGCGGGAATTGACGAAACACGAAGCGCACGCGCTCGCTGTATTTCTCTTTGATCTGGTCGACGACTGAGGCCGCTTTGCCGCAGTACGGGCATTGGAAGTCGGAGAACTCGACGACGGTGACCTTGGCGTTGGCGGGGCCGAACGCAGGACCCTTGCTGTTGGCAATCGAGGCGGCGGCGTCCGCGCTGAGCGGCTGGTTTGCCGCTTCCATCTTCTTCAAGTCGGCGACGATCTCCGGCAAGTGCTCGAGCATTCCCTTGCAGCGCGAGGCCGGGAACGTCTTGGTCTGCGTCTTGACCATGTTGCAGGTCTCGCTGGTCGGGCCGACCGACGCGCACAATTTGCTGACTAGGTCTTCACACGATTTGCCGGCGTCACCGAGCTTCTTTAGCGAGTACGCGATGTCTTGGAGACCAACGGTGCACGCCGCCGGCGAGATGATGTCTGCGCTGGTGTTGAGCGCCTGACAGGTCTCCGATTCCTTGCCCGCCTTTTCGCAGATGGCTGCGGCGTACTTCTGGCACGGACCGCTGGCGGTCGCGGCAGCGACGCCCGCAGAGCCGGAGGCCGCCGCGGTGGGCGACGCATGGTGGTGCGACTTCGGCTTGTTGCAACCGGCAGCGGCGGCGAGAGCGAACAGCCCGACGCCGATTAGCACGCGGGTCTGGGGGTTCTTGAATGGAAACATGAGTTAAACCTTTCAGCTCAGCAGGTAGAGCGACCCCGAGCAGGGCGCGGTGTAGCAGCTTCGCGGCGCTCCGTCACGAAGCTGCCGCAGGCGCTGGAGCGCGCCGCCGCATTGCCCGTTGACTCGCGGAGCGACCCGGCAAATTGCTTCGGCATGAACAAGCGGCTCGCCATGCTGGAAAAGCTCATCTCCTCCGCTCAGGCGGACTCCTTCGCGTTCTATTGCCTCGCCATGGAATACCGAAAAGAGGGCCGCGTGGACGATGCCGTGGGCACGTTCGAAACGTTGCGCGGGCGGGACGCCGGGTACCTGCCTATGTACCTAATGGCTGGACAAATGCTCCGCGAAGCCACGCGCACGGCGGACGCTTCGGTTTGGCTCAAACAAGGTATCGAGCTCGCCGCGCAGAAGGGCGACTCCAAAGCCCTCGGAGAGCTCGAGTCCGAGCTCGCAACCGCCGGAAGCTGAAGCAACGCGTTTTGGACCGCCGTGCAGGTCAGGAACAGCCGCTACCCGATCTCGAAGCTCGAGTCGTCGAAGGACGGCGCCGCGTGGACCGAGGCCCAGCGCCAAGACTACGACTATTTCCTAAACGGCGGCGGGTTCGGGGCCGGCTCGACGCAGGTGCGGATCACGGCGCTAAACGGCGCCACGCTGATCGACACCCTGCCGGAAGTGCAGGCTTCGCTGGAAGTCAGCGGTCAGAGCCAAATTCCAGCCGCGACGCAGTGAGCGCTCAGCGCGTCGGGTTGAGCGGGTTCTCGACCCCGCGCGTGGGCTCGGCTTGCGCGTCGGGTGTGGCGAACACTGCTTTCACCACGCGCCGCTCCATGAACGTGCGTCGGAACAGCGGGTCGCGAATGTGCTCCAGCAACGATCGTGCATAGCGGGCCGCGCGCTCGCGCATCTCATCGGCTTGCGGCGAGCGCGCGACGCGCAAGGTTTCGCAACCCAAGGCGCGCGTAGCCAGGCCGTACTCGGAGCCTTGTAGAGTGTCGATGGCGCCGAGCGCGGTCGTCGCCAGCAAGATACCCGTATGCTCCTCGCCCATGTCGACACGCGCGCGCGCTTCGATGGCCATCGCGTAGAAATGAAACGCGACGTAGGCCTGCGCTTCTGCGGCCTGGCGCGCGTCGAACGCGTACATCACCGCACGCGCATGGTCGCCGCGCACGCGAGCGAGCAGCGCACGCAGAATCTTCTCGTGCACGGAGTCGAAGGCGCTGCCGGTCACCGCCGTCAGCGCGCCGGCGTCGCCGACCAACGTCTCGGCGCCGTCCAAATCGCCGTATTCAATCAGTATTTCTGCCATGGACAGGAGCGTGTCGGCGCGCGAATCGCGGTCGCCGTAGCGCTCGTGGGCTTCACGCGCGCGCTTCAGATAGGCCAGGCCTCGCTCCATGTCGCCGAGGCTCGAGTAGCACTCGCCGATTGTGCTCAAGGTCTTGGCGATTTGAAAGCGCCCGCCGATCGCAAGATCGATGCGAATGGCGTCGAGCGCGAGCGCAATGCCGTCCTCGAAGCGACCGAGCACCAAGAGCGCATACGCCAACGAATTCTTGGCGCGCGCTTCCATGCGGCGCGCGCCCGCTTGGCGAAACACCGCGATGGCTTCGGCTTGTGCCTCGACAGCCTCGTGCACGCGACCCACGCGGCGCAGCAGCGTACCGCGCAGGCGCAAAGCCTCGGCGCGCAAGCGCGCCGGCACGCCACTGCCCTCCGCCGTCGTGAGCGCGCGGTCAACAGCCGCCAGCGCGCCCTGCATGTCGCCGATGTCGTGCAGAATCTCGGCCATCAATGTGCGCGCCTGAACTTCGAGCACCGGCGAGTTGGCCTGCGTCGCCACGACCTCGCCACGCTTGGCGGAGCCCAGCGCTTTGGACAGGCGCCCCGCGTCGAGCTCGAATTGCGCGGTGCGGAGCAGGGTAATTGCCGCCCACTGAGCGCTCTTCGACTTTCGAGCCAGTGCCCGCAATTTGCTCAAATGCCCGCGGCGTTCGCGCCAACGACCTTGATTGCGGCAGATTGACTCGAGCGCTTCGTGGGCTTCGAGCAAACGACTGTCGCCCTCCGACACCAACGCGATCACCCGCCGATAGCAGCGCTTGGCCAGCTGGGTCTGGTAGCTAGCGCGAGCTGCGTCAGCGGCTTCCAAGTAGAAGCGGGCGGCTTCGTCGCGCGCATTGCCGCGAGCCAAGTGGCGCGCGACGATCGCCGCGGTGAGCCCCTTGGCCAACGGAGTGGTCGCCAAGTGCTCGCCGAGCTTTCTGTGCATCCGCACTCGGCGCCGGCGGTCGAGTGCGCGGTAGGCGACGTCGCGCGTGAGCGGGTGGCGGACGTCGATCGTGTCCGACTTGAGCTCGCACAAGCCGCGCGCAGCCAAACGCGCCACCGCCTCGGACGGGTCCTCGCCACTTATCAAGCGCAGATCGGCGAGCCCGAGCGGCCCGCCCGCTACGGCCAACCACTCAATCACGCTTTGCTCTTCACCCGGTAGCTCGTTCAGACGATCGGCGATCAGCTGCTCGAGCGTCGAGGGTAAGGACAAGCTGGCGTCGCCGCCCAAGCGCTCGACTTGCACGAGCTCCTGCTGTCCCTCGCGATCGCGAATCTCGAGCAGGCCGCGCTCGAGCAGCGCATCCACCATTTCCAGTAAAAAAAACGGATTCCCGCCGGCCCGAGGCAGCAGATCCGCACACACCTGACGCACGCCGTTGCTCACGCCAAGGCGCGTCTGCAAGAGGCGCAGTTGGTGCTCGGCGCTCAGGCCCTTCAGCTCCACGCGCACCAAACCCTCGATGTAGGCCGACACGCGATCCTCGGGACGCGACAACAAAATCACGAGCACGCTCAGTGGCTCGCCGCGCTTCAAGAACTCCACGATCAAGTCCAGGCTCGGGCGATCGCTCCACTGCAGGCCGTCGAGCGCGACGACGAGTGGCGCGTCGAGCGCCGCGCGGGCGAAGAAGCGACGCATGCCGAGGCCGATGAGTTGGCGCAATTCGGCGACGTCTGCGTCGTCGACGGTTTGTCGCACTCGTCCAGTAGCGAGCTCCGCCATGCGCAGGACGACCTCCGGGCCCTCAGGCTCCTCCGCGAACTCACCGAATGCGTCAGTGATAAGCTCCCGAGCTTGCTCGAACGGCTGATCGATGCGGGTGCCAGTGAGCTCGCGGATCCATTCGCTGATCGTGGCAAACGGGACTTCACTGAGCGCGGGCGACGACTCGACGCGCAAGACGCGCGCGTCAGGCGGCAGCTCGTTCAAGAACGCGGCGAGCAGGGCGGTCTTGCCGATGCCCATCTCGCCGTACACGACGCGCGCTGACACTTGCCCCGGGGTCAGCGAGGAGCCAACCACGCCGTAATAAGCTGCGTGCAGATCTGCCAGCTCTGCGTCGCGACCGATCAAGTCGTTCGGCGCGATCGCCATCTCGTCCAGCTTCTCCTGCCGAGTGTGCGGGCGAAGCAGGGAGTAGATGCGCATGTCCTGTGGCAAGCTCAAACTCTGTGCGTCTTCGATTTTGATCGTCGGCGCGTCGCCCCAGACGAAGTCGCGGCGCACCAGGCGATACAAGCCGCCCGCCACCCAGCTCACCCCTGGCGGCGCGTGGTCACCAAGCAGATCAGCCAGGTGATTGGCGGGCTCTTGCAAAGCGTGCTGTATCAAGTGACCAGCGCGGTCGCGCTCACCGGTGGCGATACCGCGCACGATACCAACGCTCGCCGATAGGCCGACCGGCAGATCCTCGGAAGCGCCGCGGATCACTTCGTGCACGTCGATCGCTAGCCACACGGCGTCTAGCGGCGCGCGCGCAGGGTTCGCCATCAAACCGACCAGCGCCCGCGCGGCCGTCGCGAATTGGTCTGGTTGATCGCCGGCGGAGCTCGGCACATCCCAAGCGAAACGCGCGCCGCGGCGAAACGCGACCTCACCCAACGTGCCGCGCAGCTGCTCGAGCACTCGAGCGGCCTGCGGCCGACCGACACTGGTCGCGAGCTGCTCGAAGCCGTGCAAGCGCAAGGTCACCACCGCGACGTGGCGCACTTCACGCCCGACACGCCGCGCGCGCCCAGGCCCCGTACTTTCGTCGCTGTTTGCGCCGCTAGCGGTGCCCATCGCGTGCGCGACGGACGACAGATCGTCGAGCGCTTCGCTGCGCTGCGCTTCGCTGGGCGCGTCCGAGCCCGGCTGCACTCCGGGCGAGGTGTGCTCGCGCGTGACGAGCTCCGCAAGCACCGCCTCAAGCACGTGTGAATCGACGAGCTGTTGCTTTTGAAATAGTGCGCGGCTCAACGCCGCTGCCATGTCACGCGCAGTCTGAAAGCGTTGGTCGGGATTTTTCGCCAACGCGCGCATCACGATTTCTTCCAGCTCCGCCGGTAAGTCGCGCACGTAGGTGCTGGGCGGCTCCACCTGTCCCGCGCGCACTTCTTCGAGCAGCTCTTGGCCTTCGGCCGCGCCATGCAATGGACGCGCGGTGAGCAGCTCGTGAAAAACTACGCCAAGAGAATAAATGTCAGTGCGCCGCGAGACGCGTTCCGCGCGAGCCTGCTCAGGCGACATATACGCCGTCTTGCCCTTGAGCACGCCCGGCTCTTCGCGGAACAAGTTGGCCGATGCGATGCCGAAATCGGCTATTTTTACGGCCCCGTCGAAGCTCATCAAAATGTTCTGCGGCGACACGTCGCGGTGCACGATGTCGATCGGGTTGCCGGCTTCGTCTTTGCGCTCATGTGCGTAGTGCAGACCCTTCGCGACTTCGGCGATGATGTAAGCTGCCACGTACGGCGGAATACGCTGACCCTTGGCTTGCGCTGACTTCATCAGCCTGCGCAAATCTGGACCCTCGACGTACTCCATGCTGAGTAGCTGGCCCTCTTCGCCGTAGTCTTGGAAGTCGTATACCTGCACGATGTTCGGGTGATTCAGGCGCGTCGCGAGCTGCGCTTCTTCGGCGAACATCGTGCGAAAACGCCGAGAAGAACCGTAGGCGGGCAGGATCCGCTTCAGCACGAGTAGCTTGAACGTGCCCTCCGCGCCGCGCTTCTTCGCCAGGAAGACTTCAGCCATGCCGCCCGCGCCGAGCCTGCGAATGATCTCGAAGTCGGCGAGGCGTTTTGGTGGAGGACGAACTGCAGCGTCGGTCATGTCAGCGAGCGGTTTGAAGAGCGAATGGCAACTCGTCAGGCGAACACGGATCGAGTCGATACGTTAGCGCGTTCAGGTGACCGCGTGGTAACGTCGCGCGCGTCAACGGGAGAAACGCATGCGAATCAGCTGCCGGGTTGCGATCATTTTGGTAATTTTTGCGGGCCACGCCTGGGCCAAGCCCAAAAAGGCCAACGCAAAGCACCCCGGCACGACGATGGATTCCAACGATCCCGTCGAAAAAGAGAAAAGCGACGAGGGCCCATTCACTCCCAGTGGCAAGACTGGCCCGCTCAAGCGGGAAGAAGTAAGGCAGGAAGAGGCCGAGCGCGCTGCAGCGCTGCCGCCGATCAGGCGGCGCCCGCGTGACCGAGCTGGAGTGTTTGGCAATCTGCTGATCGGCTTCGGCAAAGCGCCCGAACCGGGTCCAGGTGCGGACACGGCCACCGGTAAGACCACGGCTGCCACGTTCATGGTCGGTGGCCATTACGACCTGAGCCCAGACTTCACCATCGGCGCGCGACTCCCATTTACGTTCGGCTCTGCTCGGCAAACGGACGGCCTGTATGCGTCGTCCGCTGCGCTCGGCGCGTTCGAGCTGATGGGTGAGGACCGCGTGGGCCTCAGCAGGTTCACTCAGTTGCCGATCGACTTTGGGCTCGGCGTTCCGATCGCGCAGGGCGACTACGAGACCGGCAACAGCAACGGCAATCGCCAAGCTCATTTGAACGACGTCGCCGATGCCGCATCGGGTTACCGCGATCCGGAGCTATTCGGACCGAAGCGTCTGCCCGTCATCGTGGGCGTCGGTATCGACTACCAAAAGCTCGCGCTCGATCTGCACGCAGCCACGAAATTCGTGGCGGGCGTCAAGGTCGGCGGTCAAATTTCGGATGTTCAGACCAACGCTGGTCTCAAGCTCAAGCCAGTGTCGTTCCGCAACGTCACTTCGGCGGGTATCGCCTATCAATTCGTCGACAAGCCAGCGCTGTTCGGCGCCCTCGATTCCTGGATGGTGTACAACGCCATCAATCCGCTTGAGTACACGTCGCCCTCGGGCGCCGCAGGGCCGACCCGTTTTCAGGTGGTGTTCGAGCCGCGCGTAGGCGGTCGCTTCGGCAAGATCTCGCCCAGCGTCGGCTATGTGTTCCCGATCGGCGGTCGCCTGGCCGACGCTGGGATCTCCGGTCTCGAGCTGCACTGCGACATCGGCTTCTGAACGCGGCGTGCAGAGATCACCGTCCGCGGTATAGACTTCGGACGATGCCCTGGTCCGAACGGCGTAGCTCGCGATTCTCTGGTGTAACGCTGTGGCTCACGCTCGGCTTGTGCGCGAGCCTCAGCTCGGTGGGGTGCGCCGCGCACCCGCCGCATGCGAACGCGCCGCGAGCAACGCTTGAGGGCAGCGCAGTGCCGATCACCGCGGTGGACGACGCGGGCTTTGCAAAAGCGGCGTACAGCGTACTGGTCGCCGACGACGGCTCGGCGCAGCGTTCCGGCTTGTTGGTCGGCGTCGTGCGCCGCCAATTGCAGCGCGCCAAGGCGCGCTTCGACGCGGGCCAACGTGAGGCCGGGCTGAACGCGCTGACCGGCGCGTTCTATTTGATGCGCGCGGGAGAGTTTCGGCCCGAGGCACTCGACGGCGCAGACGGTCCGGACGGCGCGCTCAGCGCCGGCGCCGCTGAAGTCGCGCGGCTCGGTGAAGAGGGCTACGCGTTCACGCTCTACGGCATGCTCAAGGACAAGCTGCCTAAGGGCGCGGAGCGCGACGAAGTCGAAGCGCACCTCGACGCCATGGCGCGTTTCTCACAAGCCACGCATGGCGCAGGTCCCATGCAAGCCGCCAGCGCGGATCTGCGGGCCGCTGTGCAACGCTCGTTGATCGAGGCCCGAAAGAGCGCACTCGACGCAGCCAGCGGGCGCGCCGTCGCGTGGCTCAAGCGCGCGCTCGAGTCGAATGCCGCTGATTCCCCGATCAATTCCAACGCCGACCGCGACGAAGCGTTCGAGGCGTATCGCGCGCTACGTGGCGGCGGGTACACGCTCATCGCGCTGTATCTGCGGCACGGCGATCCGCGCGGCGTGCTCAACGCAGCGGACCACGCGGATCTGGGCCGCATCATCGCCCCCGAGCTACGCGACCGGCTGGAGCGCGCGGCAGACAGCGGAGATGCGGACGCCTGGGCGGACCTATTCCATTTCTTCGATTCGGCGTCGCGCGCCGCGGACGCCGAAGGCCTGCTCGATCACACGCTGATGGAGGCTGCGACTTGGGGCAGTGCCGTCCAGCTGTTTCGGGCGGAGCCAAGCTCGATGCGCGGCGCGGTCCCACTCGCCACACAGCTCGTGAACTACGGCATGGCCGAGGTCGCACCGCTGGTCCTAGCACCGGCGTTGGCCAAGGAGGGCACCCCCGAGAACGTGAGCTTCGCGCTCGGCATCGTCGGCAAAGCGCTGGTCGGCGAGGACGCGCTCGATCAGCTTTCGAGCGCGCGTCGCACGTTCGAAAATGCTCAGCCAATCCTCGCGCTGGCCGAAAATAAGGCGAATTTTGGCAAGGTGAGCCCGAGCAGCGCTCGGCTGCGGTATGTGATGGGCGCGCTCGAGACGCGGCATGGGGAGCTCTCTCGCGCGTTACCGCTGGTGCAAGCGGCAACTCGCGTCGAGCCTACGCTCGAGTCACTGATGACGCTCAGCGCCATCCTGCGTCAACAGGATCAACGCGCTGCCCTGTCCACGCTCGGCCTGGTCGTGGAGCTCGCCAAAACCGAAAACGATCCGTTGGCGGAGACCGACGCCCTGAACATGAAGTTCGAGGTGTATCGAGATCACGGAGACGCAGCACATGCCGCAAGCACGCTCGACGCAGCGCTATCGCGCGCCGTCGACGCCGAGCGGAGCGCGCGTTCGGGCGGCCCAACACTGGCCCGCTGTGAGCGCTTGCTGGCGCGCATTCTGGAGCACTACGACGATCAGCGTGCTACGCGGCGCGCCACCGAGCGCGCCTACGAGGCCTCGAGCTCGGACCAAGCACAGCTCACCGCCACGGTGTTGGACTCGGCGCGGCGCGCGCTCACCCATGCGGACCTCGGCGCGGCACGCCGAGCGGCGCAGCGCGCCGTGGCCGCTGGCCTCAGCAGTGACGACCTCGTGTACGTCGCGCTTTGGCTGCAATTGGTCGAGAAAAAGCTAAATGTGCCGAGCGACGGCACGCTCGAAGAGGCCTATGCCGGTGTCGATGAAAACTCCGGCTGGCCCGCGCGCCTGCGTGCCTGGGCGCGCGGCAAGCTCAGCGATCAGGATCTAGCGACCGCCGCGAAAAGCGCGTCCGAGCGCACCGAAGCCACCTTCTATGCCGCGATGCAAAAGCTACAAGGCGGCGCGGACTCCTCCAAGGCTCTGGAGCGGGTCGCGCAGAGCCCCGCGATAGACCTGGTCGAGGTCAGCATCGCGCGCGATCTGCTGGCGATGCGTGGCAAGACCGCGCCGGACTACAAGCTGCCGGCGAACGTGAAGCTGCCTTGAGCGCGCGCTCAGATTTGCGGCTTACGCCCCAGTAGCTTCTCGACGAGATGACCACCAAGCTCGGTGGTCATCATCCGCTCCACGGCTGCTTCCTTTTGCTCGCGCTCGCCGGCCGCGTACTGGAACTCAATCCCCATCCCACACGGGTTGGCTTTGGTTGCCTCTTCGGCGGGCGTCGTCCAGATCACTTTGCCGCGCAAACGAACCGGCTCGACCATGTTGGGCACGCCAAGCGCGAACACGAAGTCGGTACCTACGGGCAGCGGCTTGTCCGTGGCGATGAACGTCCCGCCGCGCGAAATGTTCTTCGTGTAGTCCGCGAAGAAGGTATTGAGCCGCTTGTATTCGACTTTCAGCTCGATCGGCGCTCGGAAGCCGTAGCGCCGGTCGTCTTTGTCGTCTGAGCTCATTATTTCCGAGCGTAGTATTCCAGGCCCCCGCGGCCAAGGGGTGAGCCACTGGGGGAAAACCACCGGCGAAAATGCTACACCCGCCCGGTGCGCGACCCCTACGAGGTGCTCGGCGTGAGCCGGGAAGCATCCGAAGCAGAGATTAAAGCGGCTTTCCGCCGGCTGGCCGCGATCCACCATCCCGACAAGAACCCGGGCGATCCCGACGCGGGCACACGCTTCAAGGAAGCCAACTTCGCGCACCAGATCCTCAGCGACCGGGACAAACGCGCGGCCTTCGACCGCTACGGCGAGGCCGCGTTCCGCCCGGGCGGCGGTAACCCGGGCGGGATCGACTTCGGCGACATGGCCGGCTTCGAAGACCTGTTTGGGGATCTGCTGGGCGCGTTCGGCATCCGCACCGGCGAACGCGGCGACATTCGCAAGAACTTGGAGCTGACCTTCGAGGAGGCCGCGCTCGGTTGCGAACGCGAGGTCAGCTACGAGCGAATGGACACCTGTGACGGCTGCGCCGGGCGTGGTGCCGAGCCCGGCACGCGAGTCGACACCTGCTCGGCCTGCAACGGTCGCGGCAAGGTGCGCTTCCAGCAAGCTCTATTCCCGATCGCGGTAGAGCGACCATGCTCTCGCTGTCGCGGTACTGGTCAAACCGTGCTCACGCCCTGTCGCCAGTGCGCAGGGCGCGGCTTGGCCAAGAGCGAGCGCACGTTGGCCGTTGAAATTCCGGCAGGCATCGAGGACGGTGCGACGCGTGCGGTCAGCCAAGCCGGCAACCGAGTGCGTGCCGACAAGCCGCCGGGCAACTTGGAGCTCGTGATTCAGGTAGCCGCGCATCCGTTCTTTCGACGCGTCGGTGACGACGTGGTCTGCAAAGTGCCGATCAGTTTCGCGCAGGCCGCCTTGGGCGGAGAGATCGACGTGCCGAGCCTGGTCGGGAAGCTCAAAGTGCGCGTGCCGCCTTCAACCCAACCGGGAGCCATCTTGCGCGTGCGCGGCAAAGGCTTTCCTTACCGAATTCGCGGTGGGCGCGGCGACCAGTTGGTCGAGGTGGCGGTCGAAGTGCCTTCGCATTTGAGCGACCGAGCGCGCGAGCTAATCGAGGAGCTGGGCCGCGAGCTCGGCGAGGACGTTCAGCCGCAACAGCATAGCTTTCTCGAAAAGCTGCGAGGGCTCTTTGACTAGCCCACGTCAGGCGCGGGCCGTCACGTTTGATTTTGGGCAGACGCTCGCCGAGCTCGATCACGAGTTTCTCGCACAGCGCGCGAAGGACTTGGGCGCGGAGCTCGATCCGGCAGCTGCGCGCGCCGCCACCGTGACGGCCTGGAGCGCGTACGGTGCTGCGAAAGCACGAGGTCACGCGCGTGCTTGGCAAGCCATGATGGTCGAGGTGTTGCACGGCGCTGGCGTGCGCCCCTCGAGCGGCGCGGCACGAGACGGTTTTGCCGAAGAAGTCGCGCAGTCCCTTTGGGAAGCACAGCCCCTGAGAAACCTGTGGCGGAAACCCATCCCCGGCATGTTCGAGCTGGTCTCCGAGCTGACGGGCAATGGCGTTCCTGTGGGCATCATCTCGAACTCCGAAGGCCGGCTCGCCGAGCTAGTCGAAGAGCTACACAAAACCTCACTGTTTCGGATGATTGTCGATTCTGGGCGGCTCGGTATCGACAAACCAGACCCACGTATCTTCCAGTACGGCGCGCAGCAGCTCGGGATCCCGCTAGCGGATATCGTGCACGTGGGGGACGCCTGGGAGGCTGACGTGATCGGCGCATGCAAAGCCGGCGCGCAAGCGATTTGGTTTTCGCCCACGGACGATCGCGCGCTTTTGCCTGGTGTGGTCGCGTGTCGCGACGCGGGCGAAACCCGCCGCGCATTGAAAGACTTCGGCATCGCTTGAGAGCGATTGGAGATCACATGAAAAACCGCAAAATTGGCATGCTCGGCACCGGCAACATGGCATCCGCGTTGGTCCGCGGCCTGCTCTCGTCGAAGACTCTGAGCCCCGATCAAATCCGCGGCAGCGACGTGCGCGCCGAGCACTTGGCCGAGCTCGAGCAGAAGTACGGCATCAAGACCACGACCAACAACAGTGAGCTCTTGGCATGGGCGAACGTCGTGGTGCTCGCCGTCAAGCCGCAGGTCATCGACCGCGTGCTCGATCAAGTCGCGGGCGACTTCAATTCCGACACGCTCGTGATCTCGGTCGCCGCGGGCGTGCCGATCCGGTCTATCGAGGCGCGCTTGCCTGCTGGCGCGCGCGTGCTGCGCGCGATGCCGAACACCGCTGCGATCGCGCTCGCGGGAGCAACCGGAGTTGCACCCGGCACGCGCGCCACGCCCGAAGACGTGAAGTTCACCAAAGCGCTGTTCGACGCCATCGGACGCACAGTCGTGCTCGACGAATCGCTGATCGACGCGGTCACCGGACTCTCGGGCAGCGGCCCTGCTTACATCATGCTGATCATCGAGGCACTCGCCGACGGCGGCGTGAAAGTCGGCCTGCACCGCGAAACCGCACTGCTGCTCGCGGCGCAAACCGTGTACGGATCGGCGAAGCTATTGCTCGAGACCGGAGAGCACCCGGGTCGACTCAAAGACATGGTGACGAGCCCGGGCGGCACGGCCATCGCTGGCCTCCACACCCTCGAATCCGGCGGTTTACGACGCACTTTGATCGACGCGGTCGAAGTCGCAACCAAGCGCGCGGTCGAGCTCGGCGAAGCCATGGCCGCCAAGCTCTCCAAGCCCTGAGCGGCGACGGAGCCGACTTAGCAAACCTAAATAGTGTCCGCGCAAAGGGGCCGGGGGGGACAGCCTCGCTCTGCGCGGACCACCAATTCGTAGCAGCCAGAAGCAGCAGACGCAAACTTCGCGAAGCTAAAGAACCGCTCGTCGGTAGCGGCCAGGAAGTGACACGCTGCTCACCGTGATCAAAAGTGCAAGGTTCATTTCAGATCTGAAATGACGACGCGCGCGGGTGTCCTCGAGTGAAACCAGTTCTCGCGGTGATCGCGTGGTCGCTTTCGACGTCAAGGGCTGCAGACGTAACCTAAACGTCGGCCCTGAGGGCGACGCTCCGACACAGTCAGCGGCACGCTGTTGCCCGGCTCGCGGGTGATCAGCGGTGTATTTTGCGAGCTACGTTTGACAATGGATTCAGTGTCAGCTGCCAAGGCACGCGTGCACAGACCACCTGCCGACCAGACGAACTGAGCTTCGACGCGGCGCGCGCTTAGCTCGTCGGGCTTGGCAAAGCTCAGGCTCGGCTCTAGGGACGGCGCGCCGCTAAGCAAGAAGCCGTCGGCGTCTGGCCCGCAAGGAGGCGGCATCGTGGCCAAATCTGCGGGGTTTTCGTGGAGAGGGCTACGAACCGCGAACGTCTTCGGATCGATCGGAAACAGATACCAGCCGCGACCGATCACCCAGAGCCCGAGCTCGTCCTGATGGGTGCCACGGACCAGGCTGATCGACCCTTGTTCGCGAGCGGTATCCGGGTACTCAGCCAGCCGTTCCACGTGACTGCCCGAGATCCGCGACAGGGTGAGAACGCGGTTCTCATTGAACGAGGCGGCGTACCAACCGTCGCTCAGCTTGGCAACGCTGCTCAGCATACCAAACCCGAGTCGCCCGGCGTCCGGGATACGGGTCACGGTTTTCCCTTCCTCGAACAGAAGCAAATCGAGCAGGCCGCGAGAGCTGGTTACGACCGCCGCAGAACGCTGGCCCGTTTCCATCACGGCGCGCCAAGACGTAGGGTTACCAGTGCCGTCAAAGCCGAACGCTTCTGCCGCGGCCGTGGCATCCGGCCAAGGGCTGCGTGTCACGGCGCTTTCGAACGCGCCGCGCGCGACGTCGAAGCGGTCGAGCGCGCGTAACTGCGTGTGTCCAGCTCGTCCCCAGTCGGCCCCGCGCTCACCCCAGGCGTAGACGCGTACCGCCGCCGACTCGGAATCGTTCGGCCCAACGTCGAAGCCGACCTCGCCTGAACCGAGCGCGGGCGGTGCCGTTTCGAAAAAAGGCGCCCAAGCCGCGGTAACTCCGTCGTCGGAGCGCCCTGGGCCGCGCCCACGAGCGTCCAGAGGCAGGGCGGGCTCACTCGCTTCGCCGGTGGCTTCGCAGCGCAGCAGCCAGCGGCTCGCGCCAGGCTGAAACAGGGACGTGAACTTGGGCAAGGTCGCGACGCGCAGCGGCGCCGCCGCATTGCCGCTCTTCCACCCGACGCGCACGAAGCCACCGAACGAACAGCCCACGTCCGTGCAACCCTGCAGTCGCGCGTCGTCATGCAGCTCGCGCATGGCGTCGAACTCGTACGGCAAATCGACGTCGCTCCATTCGAAGCCTCCGTCGGTGCTCTCGACCGCTCGCCCGGTGCGACCCACGAGCAAGCCGTGCGTCCCGGAGAGCAGCGCTCGATCGATACCGCTCTCCGGCGGGCTCGATGTCACGCCGCCGTCGAACGCGACCCGCACGCCGACGAATGGCTCCGACCCAACGACCCACCCCGCAAGACCGCCGCTCGGTCGCTCGACGAAGCCATCGAGCCATAGGCCCTTCTCGAGCAGCGCACTGCTCAGCGGCGCCTGCGGCAGCTTGAGCGTGATGCGCTGCTCTTTGCCGGTGGCGTCGATCAGCGACAGAAAGCCGGGGGCTGCGAGCCGCGGCGGCACGACAACGGCGACCCGACCGTCGGCGAGCGCCACCACGCGTTCGACGCCCAAGTCACCACGCACGCGAATCTCTCGAAAATCCCCGCGGCTTCCGGCGATGCAGTAGGCGCCACCCGGCCCTAGCGTGGGCCCGGTGCAGGCCCCGCGAATGACGAGAGCGCCGTTGCCGCTGGACGCGACGTAACGCGCTCCGGCAAACGCGCGCACTTGGCGCATCCCAAACGGCGGCGCGAACGAGAACAGCGTGGTCTGCTTGCCGCCCTCGCTGCACGCGAACGCGTAGCTCTTCCCGTAGGGCAGCGCGCTGCACTCGCCGCTACCCGCGTAGGCGTGCGCGTCCCTGTCGAGCAGCTTACCGTCGCTCGCACGCACGCGCGACAGCGTGCCGGAGCTCGCGACAACGAGTGAGCCGTCCGCGTCACGGAAGCCACGCAAGACCGCCAGCTTGAGCGCGCGCTGCCCGGCGAGATCGCGGCTCGGGTGGGCGTCGTCACGCCCGGCCGTGGCGGCCCGCAGCGCGCGCGCGACTTCGTTCTCGCGGTTGCCGCTTGCCGTAACCGGCTCGTCGCGACGGCTGAACACGCCGTTGCGATCCAAGGCCTGAGTGCCATCTGGACCAAACAGCCGCAGCTCGCCAGCCCCGGCTGTCACGTCGGTCACAGCACTGGAAAGCGGCCGCCAAGAGCCACCCGCGTCGAAGGTGACCAGCGTGCCTCGTAGCGGGACTTGCAACGCGCCAAACCAGCCGTCAACAATGGCCATTTTTCCGTAACCCGGGGAAGGCGGCAGGCTACCGAGGCCGAGCGACGTGCCGTGCTCGGCGTCCAAGGCCACCAAGCGCTCTGGACGGTGCGATAGGACGTACAAACGATCGAAACCTGCGACGACTTGATCGGCCTCGAAGTCGAGCCGTGCGAACGGCTCTAAGTCGCCCGTGAACGTCGAGGCGCGAAAGAACAACGTCGCGTTCGACGAGAGGACGAAGAACAGGAAGCCTCCGCCGAGTCGGCTCGGCAACTCGAGCGACTGCGCGCCGCGCGCGGCCGGAAGATACTCGTCGGCCTGCTCGACCGCGCCGTCTGGCCGAGACAACACGCGCAGCCCGTATGAAATCAGACGCTCACTGCCGTCTCGCTCCTGGCCGATGCTCAGGGTCGCCGAACCTTCGAGCGGCGGAAACAAGCGCGGACCTGGCTCGTCCGCCGCGGCTTTCGGCGGAATGACCGAGAGTACGGCGG
>DATCFJ010000288.1:0-3590 GCA_036509605.1 Polyangiaceae bacterium
GCTCCTCTTCCAAGGCTTCGCCGCCTCCCCCGACCTCACCGAAACCGGCACTTGGGCTGAAGCGGCCCGCAATTTGTCGCCCAACCCCACGCCGACACACTAGCGACGCCGCAAGACTCGCGCTAATCATGCGCCCCTGTGGCCCCTTGGCGGAATGGCAGACGCCGGGGACTTAAAATCCCTTGTGGGAAACCACGTTCCGGTTCGAGTCCGGAAGGGGCCACCACCACGATTTCATTACCGTTTAACGGGTGCTCAGAAGGAGCGGGGGATTTTTCGCGATCACCTCGCTGACCACCCTGCTGCCCACCCCCCTCGATTTTCGGGGCCTGCGCGGCCTCGGGAGCGAGCTCCGGAATGGCCTGGTCGAGCTGGTGCAACGCGCCGAGTCCAAGCTCCTCTGCTGAGCGCGAAGCGCGCCGGTACTTGTTCACCATGAGGCTCGACTTGTGGCCGGTCCGATCTTGAACCCAGGACTCAGTTCGACCGGTGGCGAGCGAAATGGTGATGAAGGTGGCTCTGAGGTCGTGAGCCCGGAGCTGTCGGCGGTTGACCCCCGAGTTGTGCAGCTCGTTCCGCTCGACGCCCGCCGCCTTCAGGTGGCCGCGCAGGCGCTTGGCCAGCTTGTCCACCTCGTGTGGTCTCCCGAACTCGTCCGTGAAGAGCAGCGCGCCCGTCTCAAGGCCGCTCAGCTTCACCCATTGGGCCAACGCGCTCGTAACCGCTGAATCGAGCGCCCAGCTCCGGGCGTCCCCGGTCTTGTTGACGTCGAGCTTCACGGCGCCCCGCTGAAGGTCCACGTCGAGCCCCACGCGTAGCTGGATGTCCCTTGCAACGGTCAGGCTAGACAAATCGGAGTGAGCCGCAAAAAAGAGCCGACCGCGACTGGCAGAATGACTATGTCGCTGCCCAACGGGTTGGGTGGCCCTGCTCGGATCTATTTGAGGAGGCGCAATGCGTTGGTACATCAGCAGCAAGGGCGACACGATTGGGCCAATCGAGGGCAGCGAGGTGATCGACCGGTTGCGCACGGCCCGGGTGGACAGCGACGCCTTCTTTCGCGACGAGGCCTCGGCCGCCTGGGTACCAATCACGCAGACGCCGTTTGCCAATAGCGCGGCCGGGGCTTCGGCGGCCGCGGCGCCCCTTGTCGCGAACGCACCGACCACGCCCGTGCAGCCGCCCTCAGGCGGTGAAGGTCTAGGGTATGCGATCCTCGCGGCGCCGTTCTTCTCGGGCGTGCTTGTGTGGCTCTGGATTGCGAACATGAACCTTCTGCAGGATCCCTCCGGCTCGCTGTTGTTTCTTTCGGTAGTCACCATCCTGGGCACGGCCATACTGATGAGCGTCGAGGCGTCTCAGCTCGGCATGGGGACACGCGACGACTCGCGCGGCAAGAAGGGCACCGGACCGGTAGCGTGGTTCTTCGGTGCGTGCCTGTGCTGGATCCTTGTTTTCCCGTGGTACCTAGCGCAACGTCGCCTCTACGGTCGGAAGTCGCTCGTGTTAGGCGGAATCGCCGTCGCACTGTTCTTCGTTGGAAGCAGCGGAGCCGTGGGCGCGGCGATCGAGTCGCGTAAAGCGCAGATTCGCGCGAACCTTGAGAGCTTCGCGCTACCCGCCACTTTGGGGGGCTCTAGCCGAGTCGGCGTTGCACCCGACTTCAGCATGGACCGGATCAAGCAGAAGGTCGCCACCGACGCGGTGAACCAATACAATATGGCGAAGCGCGGCGGATCCGCAGTCGACGTTTGCGTGCACGCGGGGTTCGTCGCCGCCGCATATCTCCAGGCCAATGATGAGACAAACTATCAGGCATGGAAGCAGACGCAGAAAACGGATTGTCAGGCCGCAGGCGTGCCGGGGCTCTGAGGCTAGTTGCACACCCTCGTTAGGCACACCGAGCCACATGGTACTTTTGTCATTGCAGGTCCCCCCGAAATCTCGGTCGCCGACAGCGCCGCTTTAGTTGACCATCGACACGAATGCGGCGAGCCTTCAGCGTAGGGGCAAATGAAATTTGGGCTACGGATTCCGTCGATCAAGAAGCGCATCTCAGCACGAACGTCGTGGAAGCGTGCGGCTCGCCACAGTCTCGGACTGAAAGCACCTCGCGGGTGGGGATGGGTCACTAACCCCAAAAAGGCCGCCTACAATCGTGTCTACAATCGCACGACGGTTGGAATCGGCGACCTGCTGCCGAGCAAACGGAGCGGGACCGGAACTGCGACCCGACAGAGCTTTGGATGCGGGACACTGGTGCTTGGGTGCGCCGTAGTCGGCGCCCTGTCGTCAACGGCATTCCTGAAGGCAATAGCGTTCGCCACGGTGGGCGTGGGCCTCATCGTCGTAGCCTGGGGAGTGCAAGCCAGGCGTGCACACGCCCGTCAGCAGCTTCTAGAGCACGAGGCCCGCGAACGCACTCTGGTCGAGGAGCAGCACGCGCGCGAGCTAGCTGCGGCTCAAGAAGAAGAGCATCGCAAGGAGCGATACGCCGCCCTCGAAACGCGGTTCGGGATCGATGTCGCCCAAGCGATTCTGAAACACGAGTACTGGCAGGGCGCGACGGTCGACATGATCACGGAGTCGCTAGGGGAGCCTGCTGACGTCAAGCAGAGGATCTACAAGACCAAAACCAAAGCCACGTACTGCTACAAGCCGATCGGAGTGAAACGGTACGCCCTGCGCATCCATTTCGAGAATGGAGCCGTGGTCGGGTGGGATGAAAAATAGCGGCGCTGCGACTCCCGCGGACTCGAGCGCGTCAGAACCCGACCCCGCCGTTCGGCGCCGGAGTCGCCCGAAGGCTGCCTCGGCAACCTCTGGCGCCCGCCCGAAGGCGAGAAAGTAGCAACCCGCCCAGCTGAGGGCTTACGGTGCGCCCCGTGCCCGTAGAGCGCTCCGAGTTGATCACTACCGCGGCAGAGGCTGCGGACTACTACCGGGGCAAGCTCGCCGGCGCGCGCACCGTGACCGTTCAACGAAGCGGGGCCGAACAACGCGTGACCGTCGTCTTCGAGGCGGACGGCACGCATGCCTTCTCGGAGGCGGTCAAACCGGGTCAGTCCGCGCCGGCCGCGCCTGAAGCGGTAGAGCGGCGGATCCCGATCGGCGGCGGCAGGTTTCGCGTTTGAGCAACGGCGGTTCAGCCCCGAGCGCGCGCGCTTGCTCGACGAAGTCCTGCGAGCTCTCTCGCTCTTCAGCGTCGCGGTGCCCGAGGCTGGCGGCCGTCCTGGAAACCAAAAGACCATCGTCTACGGCCCCGCTCTGCCGTCCGGCGAGCGGATGCGTGTGATCCTGCGCCCGGGGCCGGGCGACGCGCGGACCTGCGTGAGCGCCTATCCGGTGAGCGCACGAGAATGGCTCGCCGCATGTCGGCTAAAGCGGGCTCGGTTCCCCTGAAAAGAGACAGCCCCGACTGAACTTGCGCTCGGTCGGGGCCAGGCAACATTACCCCGTGCCGCGGCGGGGGCGTCCTTCGGCTTGCGCCGACGTGCTTGGACTTGAGAATAAGCTAAAACGAATTATGCGCATGCGCAACTTTCGAAAGATTTCCCGGCCAAAAGTCCAGCGCTCAGCGGGCGCAGTGG
>DATCFJ010000289.1:0-3861 GCA_036509605.1 Polyangiaceae bacterium
GCTCGTGTATGACTCGCAATCGGCGCGCTCCGACGCCAATCTCGAAACTCTAGATAATCTGCGCGACAACTTGGCGGCACACGGGCGCTCGGTGAGCGAGATGCCGCACATCGTGCAGTACAACAAGCGCGACTTGTTCGATGTCTTGCCGATCGACGAGCTCGAGCGGCAACTGAACCGCGCTGGTGCGCCGTCGTTCGCAACCACTGCCACCACGGGTGAGGGCGTGTACGAATCGCTGGAAGCGATTACCCGCGCTGTGCTCGATGATTTCGAGCGGCGCGTGCCCGGCCAACGCGGCATGGGAGTGACTTCACTGGAGCTGCCCGAGGGCGGTCTGATGGAGGCGCTGAAGCGTGCGGAAGACAGCGACGCTTGGGGTGATGAGCTCGCGGAGCGCGCGGCGCGGGCCGTGCAGCGTCACCCGAGCGGAGTGCTCATGCTCTCCGACGTGCCCGAGGCGGACGTGGGCGAAGCGGCCGCGCGCGCCGTGGTGACTGGCATGGCTGGCGAACCTGGCAACGTGACGCAGCCAAGCCTGCACACGCCGCCGCCGCATTTCGACACCGCGCCTGTCGTGCCGCCAATGAGCGAGCCGCCGCCGGCGCCGCGTGTTTCCAATCTTCCGCCCCCGCCGGATCCGGCCGCCGCCAGCACGGGGTTGAGCTTCGAGTTGCTCTGGCCGCCGCAAGAGCGCGCCACCGTCCGCGAGCTCGAGGCATCCATTGCGCAGGCTGACTTCGAGCGTGGGGTGGCGCTCGCCGATCAGCTAGTGGCCCGCTCGCTCGCCAGCGCGGCCAGCCTGCTTGGCGGCACCTTGGATTCGGCGCGCGATCCCGCCACGACCGCGCTGCTGCTTGGCCTGGAAGGCCGGCGTTATTTGGAATTTCGCGGCTTGGTGCGCGATGCGCGCAGTGGTCGCGGCGTCGACATCAGTGAGGCGCTCCGCGCCTACGCGATGGCGATCGAAGTGCGTTTGGCTCGCGCGCGCATTCGCAGCGGAAGCTGAGTCAGTTCACGCCCATCGCGCTAAGCGTCCCGGAGGTGGAAGCGCTGTCTGGTCCCACGCTGAGCTCGCCCACCCAGCTACCCTCGAGAGCGGTGACGGAAGCGTCGTCCCCGACATCGGCGCTGCCGGTGGCGGTGACGCCCAGCGTTGCGACCGTGCTGCCCGACGAATCGCGGGCCTTTTGCCAGAGCGCGCTGATCGCGTTGGTGCACGTGCTCGCGGCGCAGCTCGCGTCGCAGCTGGCGTACACGGCGGCGCCGGCGGTCGCGCCGTGCGCAAGCAGCGTCTGCGCTACCAGCCCGCAGTCCACGCTTTGAGCGAGCGCGCTCTCCACGCCGGAGGCTTCGGGAAACTCGACCAGGGCGGGGGCGAGCGCCAGCGCGGTCACTAGCCGGGAGGGCACCCAGGTCAGCTCGGTACCGAGCAGCAGCGTGTCGCTGGAATCAGCCGACCAAGTGCTTTGAAAGCTGGTCGGGAAGCCCGCGTCGGCAGCCGCGATGCCGGCCACGCTGCCAAGCTCCAGCAGCGCGCCGGCCGGCAGCGGGCTGACCTGCCCGGTGAAGGCGTCCGGGGCCGCGAAGCCTTGTAAGCCCGCGCTCATCCAGCGGTCGGCGGGCTCGCGCAGGCGGGTCGCGGCGTTGTGACCGAAGGCTAGACTCAGCGCGGTATCCCAGTTGTTCGCGAGACGCGCGCTGCTGAACGCATCCCGGTTGGACGCGGCCGTTACGCCAGCCATGGCGTCGAGTAGCGCTTGTACGTCGCTCGCTCCATCGCCGCCGAGCGCGCTCTCGGCGATGCTGGCGCTGCTCTTCATTAGCTTCGAAAATTCGGGGTGCGCGTCGGTGGCTCCGAAGCTCAGGCCCAGCTGAGTCGCGGCCAAGTTGATTGGGCGATCACTGGCATAGACGAGCAGCTGATTGCCGTCTCCTTCGCTGAGCGGGCTCTGATCGGCACAGCCTCCAATGTAATGTCCGGCGCGCAGCGTGACCGCAACGTCAACGCCGATCGGAACCTTCTGGATGGTCAGAGGCTGGCCGCCATTCGCAGAGACGGCATTCGTGCCATCCGGTGGCGGGTTTTTGACCAATTTACTGCATTTGTCGCCGACGTGAATGGACGCGGTCCACTGCTTTACCCCGCGGTGTCCGCTGTACGCGGGTTTCACGAGCAACGTGGTGTAATGGCGCGAGCTCACCGAGATACCGAGCAGCGCCTGCACCTTGCTCGCGACCGAAGCGCGCACGCTGAAGTTGGCCGGCGTGCTGGGCGCCGTCAGCGTGACATGCGCCACGCCGTCGACCGTCGTAACGTCGCTCGTATCGAGCACGGCGTCGCCAGGCGCGCTGTCGGCGCCCGAGCCGATCAACGCGAAGCGCACTTGAAAGGCGCCGGCCGGGCTGGTCGTGACTGTCAGAACTCGAGTCTCCTTTGGGCTCAGCATGAGGGTCTGGTTGGGCGTGAAGGTCAGGGAGTCCGGCACGTCCGTATCGGCGGCGCCGGCCTCACCGGTGTCGGGGTTGCCGTCGCTCGCCCCTGAGCCGCCGGCTGGGCTGGCACCCGAGCCAGCGCACGCCGCGATCAGCAGTCCGCAGGCGAGCTCACAGAGAAGCAGCGTCGAGACGCGCTGAGCGGATAAAACGAGGCGCATCGTCGGTGACCGTTACGAGGCTAACAAGGCCAGGAGGTTTAGCGTAGCGCGAAGCGTAGGACCTCGCCGCTGAAGCGCAAGCGAAAGCACAAGCACAAGCCTTGGCCCGAAAATGCTAGGGTTTTGGCTCGTGGCATCGCTCGTCCCCCCGTCCATCAAAGTCCTGATTGTCGAAGACGAGCCGGGCCTGCGTCAGATGCTCGAGATTTTGTTTCGACGCGAGGGCTATGTCGTCGTGTCGGCGCCCGGTTGCAGCGCCGCCCTCGAAGCCATCAAGCAGCACCCGCAACCGTTTCCGGTCGTGCTCAGCGACCTGGCCATGCCCGACGGCTCCGGCATGGACGTGCTGGCCGCCGCCAAGGCGCGCAACCCCGCGACCGAGGTGATTCTGATCACCGCGCATTCCACGGTTGAAAACGCGATCGGCGCGATGCGCAGCGGCGCGTATGATTTTGTCGCCAAGCCGTTCGACGCCGCAGAGCTGGCCGCGTTAGTCGGCAAAGCCCTGGAAAAGCAGGCCATGGCACTGGAGAACCAGAGCCTGCGCGCGCGCGTCTCACAGCTCGACGACACTGAAGTGCTCGGTAAGAGCGGCGCCATGCGTGGCGTCCTGGACCTGATCCAGCGCATCGCCAATATGCGCACGACGGTGCTCATTACGGGCGAGAGCGGTAGCGGCAAAGAGCGCGTCGCGCGTGCGGTCCACGACGCCTCGGATCGCCGCGACAAGCCGTTCCTGGTCGTCAATTGCGGGGCGTTGCCCGAGGCGCTGATGGAAAGCGAGCTGTTCGGCCACGAAAAGGGCGCGTTCACGGGTGCCGTGAGCAAGCACTTGGGCCTGTTTCGTGAAGCAAACGGCGGCACGGTGTTGCTCGACGAAGTCGGTGAGTTGCCGGCGAACCTGCAGGTGAAGCTACTGCGCGTGCTGCAAGAGCGCAGCGTTCGCGCTGTCGGCGCCACGCAGGAGACCCCGATCGACGTACGCGTGCTGGCCGCCACGAACCGCGACGTCGAAGCCGACGTCGGCAGTGGCAAGTTTCGCCAAGATCTGTATTACCGCCTCAACGTGATTCGAATCGCCTTGCCGCCGCTCCGGGAGCGGCGTGAGGACATCCCCGTGCTTGCGGAGCGCTTCATGCGTCGCTTTGCCGATGAGATGGGCAAAGAGGTCATCGGCTTCACGCCGGACGCCGTCCGTGGGCTT
>DATCFJ010000290.1:0-5106 GCA_036509605.1 Polyangiaceae bacterium
ATCGCGCGGCGCGCTGAGCTAGCGCACCAAAAAATTGCGCACGATCGTGGCCAGCGCCAACGATCCGGCGATGATCATCGACCAGTGCGCGGCTCGTCGATCGGCTGCGCGAAGCCTGCGCGCGGCGGGCAGCCCAACCACCACGCAGGCAGCGATCGGCAGTAACGCCGGGATGGCGATGCCTAACCTGGAGGCAGCGAGCCCTGCCAACGCCGTGCCCAACAGGCACAGAAATGCCGTGCGCAAATAGGGCAGCGCTCGGGCGCGCGCTACGCCAAGGACGAGCCCCACGAACAGCAGATCCCCTACGCCCAGCGCGGGCGACACCGCGTGCGCCCCAGGCACTGGAAACCATGTGGCGAGCACGGAAAGCGCCTGCTCGCTGGCTGCGATGGCGTGACTCGGCCCCTCCGGGGAAAGCACACTTACTAGATCTGCGCTGGCTGCCACCACGCACGCCGGAAGCAGGTGAGAAGCGTGCTGCACGCGGCGACCGATCGACGTGCCCAGCGCCCAGGCCAACAGCACGAGCGCGGTGTCCACGAGCAGTAGGGTCGCGTCCGGGTTCGCGTGGCTTACGGCGAGCGAAAGCAACGCGGTGCCGCTGGCAGCCGCGATGCATAACGTGATTGCCAACGCAGCCTGGCAAGTAGCCGCCAGCGACAGGCCGACGATCGGCAGCAGTGCGCCGCCGCCGAACGACAGCGCATTGCCGATGCCCGGGGTGACAGCTGCGTTGCTGAGTAGGGCGTTCGCGACCCACGCGGCTGTTGGTGTCAGTGCCAGCCCGAAGGCCAGCCTGAGCCAAGCAGCGCGCGATTCGTCTCCAGCCGTCAACGCCCGTTATTGTGCGCTGGCGGGACCGAAAAAGCTCTGCACGTGGTCGAGTGCCGCCATGCCGACCTGGGAGCCCACGTGTCGCCCGTCGAAATCGTCGGAGGAAATGTGGATTTCGCCCCGCAATCGTGATTGCCCGGCTTGATCGGAGGCGTCGTAGTACGTCGCCCATTGCAAGCTGAGTGTAAGGTGTTAGCCAAGCCGCGTGACCGCGATCAAGACGAGGCCAACCGCGGCGGGCACCGCCTGGATGAACAGGATTTTACGGCTCGCCGTGAACGAGCCGTAAACGCGGGCGACGAGCACGCAGGTGAGGAAGAAAATCTTCACGGCGCTGCCGTTCGCACCGAGGCTTAGGCCCCAACCAAGCCCGGCCGCGAGGAAGCCGTTGTACAAGCCTTGATTGCCAGCCAGCGCTTTCGACGCTCGAGCAAACTCCGCGCTGAGCCCAAAAGCGCGACGGCCCGCCGGTTTGTCCCACAGGAACATCTCCAGCACCAAGATGTAGACGTGCAGCAGCGCGATCAGCAGGACGACGATATCGGCGGCGACGGACATGGCTCGGAGCCTCGCACGCCTCCCGCGCACGGCTCAACGTCGCAGGTGGGCTTCGATCAAGCTGGCCACGAATGCTGGGTGCTCTTCTTCGACGTCGTGGCTGGCATTTTCGACCACTTCGAATTTCCCGGCTGGTAGCCGAGCCGCCAAGAATTCGCCGATCGCGGGCGGCGCGATCATGTCGTCGTCGCCAAGGACGATTAGCGTCGGAATGCTGATTGCCGCTAGCTGGTCGGTGAAGTCGCTCTGGTCTTCCACGAACCAACGCGGCGCTTCGGGGCGCTCGCGCACGAACGCTTCGCGCCAATCGAGCGCGCCGAAACGGCGCGCGTCGAACCCGCCACAAGGCGCAACGAGCACGAGGCGTCGCACGCGCTCCGGATATTCGAGCGCGAGGCGCAGGCCGATGGCGCTGCCCATGGATAACGTCACTACGTCGCTCTGCTCGGGCAGCTCGCTCGCGACCCAGTGCGTAAGATCGGATAGGTCGTTGATGCCCAGCAGCTCTTCTCGCTCGCCGAGCCCCGGATAGTCGAACAGCAGCGCCTCGCGGCGATACGCAAGGACCGAGGCGATCGGCTCCCAGTTCGCCGAGCGACCACTGGCACCTGGTAAGTACGCCACCGGCAAGTACAGCGTCGAAGCCAGATCGCCCATCGCCGTCAAAGTTAGTCTGGCGGGCGAAGTCGAAGCAACTGTTTGCCGCCCGGCACGCAGTATGCACAATCGCCGAAACATGTCAGTATCAGCCCAGCGGGTGGTTAGCGTTGTGCTCAAGTCTTGCGCGCAAATAGCACTGTTGTGCGTGCCTTTATCAGGCTGTGCCAGTTCTGCTCATGGCACACCCGGATCGGCTGATCCTGGTAATTCCGCTGCCGGAGGCACGACTGTCTCAATCGAACCTGCAATGTCGACGAAACAGGATCTGGCCCGCTTGCAGGCAAAGCTCGAGGCCCAAGACTCGCTAGATGCTGCGGGCTTTGCGGCCAAAGCGAGCGTGCCCTTCGCGGATCTCCGCAGCTACGACAGCAGCACACCACCGGTATGGACCTGATTCAGAAGTCCACACTGGCGCTGAGTGACAAGGAGCTCGCTATCCTCGCCAAGCGTGGCTTCGTCGTCTCGAGTGCACACGCTTTCCCGACGTTCGCCTACGGCTACATCAGCATCTACGGCGCCGACCTGCCGCTCTATATTTCGGCAGATTCGATCCTGAACGCCGTCCAGGAGTCCTACGACTCAATACTGGCGGACATCGAGTCGCGCTGGCTCGCGTCGGACCTGGGCGACGTGCTCAGTGGCATGCAGAGCGGGCTCGCTGCGGCGGACTTCTCCTCCGATTTGCGCGCCGGCACGGACGTCTATCTGACGACTGCGCGCAGCCTGCTCGGCGGCAAGCTCATCGCGCCCGTCGACCCGAAGAACGCCGCTGCAGTGAGCTCACTCTTCGCCCTCGCGACGGCCGCGAGCGGCACTTCGTCGGTTACAGTGTTCGGCCTGAAACGCATCGTCGATTTTTCTCAGTTCAAACCGCGCGGTCACTACGAGGGCGACGCCCTGCGCGAGCAATACTTCCGCGCGCTGATCTGGCTCGGTCGCATGGATGCACGGGCTCGCAGGCTTATGTCGGACTTGCTTCGACGTACTACGAGCACGTCACCGACGGTTACGAGCGCCTCACCGATTCCGAGTGGGCCGACCTTCTGCAGAGCGGCCCGCAGGCGCGGCCGGCCTGGCTTCCGGATGCGTTCGTGCCATGAGCGCGTGAGCCACTGGTCTGGTTATCGCCGACAAAAGCCGGTATCAACCCGCGTGGCTTCGGTTTTTCTCGGCGCTTAACAGTATTTTACAAAACGATCCGGCATTTTGCCGGCAATTACCGAGCTATGTGCCGCACTTTGGTTGTGCGTCCTGGTGATCCGCGCTACAAGGCGCGACGCACAGCATGTTCGGTAACCGCCTGGCTGCTCTCTCGTCACTGAGGTCGCGGATAGTCGTTTTCCCAGCAGCGACCGTGTAACGCGGTGAAGTCACCGAAACCGGCATCGACGGAATCGATTCCGGTAGTAACGCCCCCGCAGGGGGGCACCAGTAGAGAGTAGTAAGTAATGAACAACCGATTGTACGTGGGCAACCTTTCCTTCCACACCACCGAAGACGTGCTCTTGCGCGCGTTCGGCGCCGCCGGTGAAGTCACCGAGGCCAAGCTCGTGATCGACCGCGAGACGGGCCGCTCGCGCGGCTTCGCGTTCGTGTCCATGGGCAGCGACGCAGACGCTCAGAAAGCCATCTCCGAGCTGGACGGCACTGACCTAGAAGGTCGTCCGCTCCGCGTCAGCATCGCGGAAGAGCGCAAGCCCCGCGCTGGTGGCGGCGGCGGTGGCGGTGGTGGTTACGGCGGTGGCGGCGGTGGCGGTGGTCGCGGCGGCGGCGGCGGTGGCCGCGGCGGCGGCGGCGGTGATCGCCGCGACCGTTGGTGATCTGATCCCACAGGCTGCGCGACGCGCGTCTTTGCGCGTCGCGCTAGGCCCCCTCTTCGTGGCTGAGCTGGGCCGATTTTTTGACTAGCCACTGAAAGCTTCGTTGCATGCCAGGACCCCAGAGCGCTAAGAAACGTCAACGAGAAGCAGCTCGTCAGGGCTACGCGCGCGACAAGGCCGCAAAGAAAGAGGAGCGCAAAGCCACGAAAGTGCCCCGCGCCCCCGGTGAAGAGGGAGAAGATCCCGATCTCGCCGGCATCATTGCAGGCCCGCAGCCGAAGGCTGAGGACGACGAAGACTACGTCGTGCCTCCCGCAGTAGCTCCGCGCTGAACAGCGCGAGTGCTTCGCCAAAATCTCCCGTGCTAGCTCAGCGCGTCACGCGTTGAGCTACGCAAACTACGTATAACAAGCCGCGATCCGCAGCCCTGATTTCGGGGTGCGCGTTTGTGGGCTGAAAAATCGACTGGCTGAACCCAGTCCGCCGTCTGCTACTGATTGAAGTAGCCCGCGCGCGCCGCTGTCACTCTCGACAACGGCGCGCCTGATTGGCGGAGGCAAGCCATGGCCCACGGCCACGCGCGCCTCGTGACCATCAACCAAATGAAAGCGGCGCACGCCGTGCTAAACTGAGTCGGTTGCGCGCCAGAGGTACCAGCTGGCGACGGTGCGGTACGGCTTCCAGCGTTCAGCGCGGGCTTCGAGCTCGGCTTCGCTGGGCATCTCGGCAGTGCGGAACGCGATCGCATAGCCTTTGCGGACGCCGAAGTCGCCCAGCGGCAACACGTCGGGGCGGCCGAGTCGGAACATGAGCAGCATCTCGACGGTCCAGCGACCGATGCCGCGCACTTCCGTGAGCCGCTCGATGATGGCTTCGTCGTCGAGCTTTTGGATTTGAGCGAGAGACGGAAGCGAGCCGTTCTTGGTGCGCAGAGCCAGGTCGCGCAGGGCCAGGTATTTGCCGTTCGAAAGTCCGGCAGAGCGCAGCTCGGCCTCGCTCGCGCTCAGGATTTGCGCAAAAGTGAGGGCGCCGCGCGCGCGCGGGAAGAGCGCCCGCACGCGCGCAAAAATCGTCGCGGCCGCCTTGCCGTGAAGCTGCTGATATACGATCGATTCTGCAAGCGCGGCGAAAAGGCTGGGCGTGGTCTTGAGCTGCAGGCGGCACGGCCCGATGCGATCGATCAGCTTGCGCAATTTGGGATCTGCGGCGCGCAATGCCTGTACCGCCAGCG
>DATCFJ010000291.1:0-9337 GCA_036509605.1 Polyangiaceae bacterium
CGGTCGCCAGGCGTCTCGGGCAGCCGCTCGCCGACGTGTTGCGAAGACAACGGACGCCCGTCGATCTCGACGACTGGTTCACTGGGGCCGCTGACGCGCAGGATGAGCCACGCGACTTTGGGCTTCACTTTTTCCAGCTCGGCTTGCGCGTCGGTCACGGCGCGCTTCCAGACTGCAGGCGGGCTGGGCGGCAGTACCTCGTGGGCTACGGAATCGAAGGCGGCGTACGCCTCCCCGATGCGGCCCAAGCCGAGCAACGCGCGTCCGTGATCCAACACCAGCGTGGGCGCGTGCACGAGCTCGTCGGCTCGTAGAAAGCGATCCTCCGCCGTCGCGTAGTCCTTGCTCTTCAAGGCGGCGTAGCCTTCACCGGCCAAAGCGCGTGCGGTGGCGCGATCCGAGGCGCTGGCCTCTGCGCGTGCGGGCTTGGCGCTGGCGGCCAACAACACGAGCGCGACCCCTAACGTGCGCGCCGCCGATCCGAGAGAAAAGGACATCAAGACTACCTGTGTCGGCCCGAGGTCGTGCCGCATTGACCGCCCACCCTGCCTATACCCGCGCTTCGCCAGCAGCAAGGCATCAGAACGCCCCCGACACGAACAATGATCCCAGGCCGACCTGGAGCGAAGGGTGTGTCGTGCGGGTTTCGAGTGCGGCCGTCCCGGACGAGGACCGCTGACCGAAGAGCCACAGCGCCGCGCCACCGAGCGCTGCTCCGGCACCCGTGGCAAAAGCGACGCCGGATGCGGTGCCGAGCCCGCGGTACCTGTCGCGCTGATGGCTGTAGTCCTCGTACTCGCTTTGGCTCGTGGGCTCGCACGCCCGCCCGCCGCACAGACTCTTCAAGTCCGAACGCGCGTTGAGCGCGAGCACTCCGGTGATTGCGCCGACGACGATGGCCGCGCCGCCCGCGCTCAGCAAGACGATCGGCAGCGTCCGATCCGGGCTGGGCGGTGGGAGAGGGGCTGCCTCGATCACCTCCACCCGAGGGGCTTTCGCGTGCTCCGCCGGTGCTGGAGCGTTGGGATCGGGCTCGAGCTTGAGCGAGAGCTCGGCAGTTTGACCCTCGCTCAGCGTGATGGAGCGTTCCGCGGGGAGGAAGCCTTCCGCGCTCGCGGAGACGACGCGTGAGCCCGGATTGGTTGCGCGCGGCACGCCCAGCGCAGCGCCGGGGACTGCTTTGCCATCGATCTGAACCGCCGGTGCTTTGCCGCCATGCACGGTGATCGTGAGCCAAGCCATGCGTCGATTGACGCTGGAGAGCTCTGCCTGGGCAAAGACCACGGCCTCTTTCCATTGCCACGGCGCGTTCGGGGCGACGCCCTCTCGGATGACCTGCTCGTACTGTTCATGACCTTCCACGAACTTGCCGAGCCCGACCAGCGAGCGGGCATGATCGAGCTCCAACGTCGGGGCATGCACGAGCTGATCCGCGCGACGAAATAGGTCCTCAGCGACTGCGTAGTCTTTGCGCTGGAGCGCTTCGAAGCCTTGCCCAGCGAGCTGGCGTGCCTGCTCACGACTCGCCGGAGTTGGGGCCTCGGCGCCTGCGCGCCTTGGAGCGAGCGACACGAACAGGAGCAGCGCCCAGCAGCCCCCACGGAGCTTGAAGCTTGGCCTGCGATTCACTGGGCGCGAGTGGTGCACGACGGGGATTAAACCTGGTTTTGCGTTTCCAAAGCGGACGCAGACGTAGTCATTTGGTGTAACATGGGGCGCAAATGCAAGTGCTCGCCGCCACAGGCACAGATCATAGTGACCCCGGTGCGGCTCTAGCCTGGCGAGGGACTGCCGTGAGGAACGCGCCGAAAACCGCCCGAAACGCTGCAGATGGAAATCCAAACCGAACTGCGATGACTAGGGGGGCAGCAAGAGCCAGGAAGTCGTCAACTTTGTTTGCTGTTCGCACGGCAGGCGCCGCGCTCGACCACGCGAGGAGACGCTTGCTACGCGTCGAACACAACTGTACGGATCTAATCGCCGGGGGCGCGGCACTGTTCAACGTGAATTTCTGCTCAGACTGAGAGCGCGGCCGATGTTGCAACTCTGGAATGATAGGCGATTGGCACTGGGACCTGGGGCGAAATGGAGCTTACTGCTCACGTTCTCAATGCTCGGTTGCCAGGTGCTGTTCGGCGGCGTCGAGGTTACCCGAAAGGGACCAGGCGGACCTGACAGCTGCCTCCTCGGGGACTTTCGCTGCAACGCGGAATACTTGCTGACGTGTGGCTCGGGAGACACGGGCTGGACGCTCAACGACAGCTGCGCGTCACAGGAGCTCTGCGACGCGAAAAATAAGCGCTGCGCCGTGTGCCGCGACGGAGACTTCCGCTGCAGCGGGGCCGATCGCCAGCAATGCGCGAGCGACGGAGCCAGCTGGAAAACGGTCGAACACTGCGAGGCGGAAAATCAATGCAGCGAGTCCAGCTGCGGCGCATGCCCCAGCGAGGGTGCTCTCGATTGCAGTTCTGGCTCGAAGCTTCGCGAGTGTCACAACGGCCTGTGGCAGGAGTTGGACACCTGTGCCTCTCCCGCCGTGTGCAGCGCCACCATCACTCAGGCGATGAGCATGGGTGAAACCTGGAATCGCAAGTGCGCGGTCGCCGCCTGCTCGCCGCCTGGAAGTTACTCCTGCGACGGCGCCACACTTCGACGCTGCCGTCTCGATCAAAGCGCATGGGACACAGTGGATACGTGCGTCAGCGACGCGCTCTGCGCTGCCACCATGGCTGACGCGAACGGCCCGGTGGCTGCACCCGACGGCGGAATGCAGGCGGACGCGGGTAGCGACGTCAACGCGGGCGCGGTCATCGATGCTTGCAAGGTGGGCTGCCCCGCGCCCGGAGCCTTCTTCTGTGACGGAACGACCCTCGAACAGTGCAGCGCCGATCAGGTGAGCTACCAGACGCTCACCGTCTGCGGTGCAAACACCGAATGCGATCCTACGTCGGGCGTGTGCGGTGAGCTCTGCACACCGGGTCACTATCAATGCAACGCGGCCTCCCTCCGCAAATGCGGCTCGGACGGACATTGGAAGGCCGAGAGCACGTGTGAGACGCCCGCATTGTGCAACGTGAACGCTGACGGCACCCAAGGCCAATGTTTGGTGTCGCCGTGCGGCTCGAACGACTTCCGCTGCACCGGCGCCGCGCTCGAAAAGTGTAACACGGATCGCACTGGCTATCAGCCCGCCGATACGTGCGCGTCCGCGGCGCTATGCGACGCGAAGAGCCAGCGTTGCATTACGCCCACGTGCACCGTTGCCGGCGGCTACCAGTGCTTTGGTCAAGATCTGAAGCAATGCGCTGCAGATCTCACGACGTGGAACCCGATCAAGACTTGCCCCGGCGGCCAATACTGCGACAGCGGGGCGAACCCGGGCTGCCTCACGACGTGCCCGGCAAACCCACTGCGCTGCAACGGCAAAGTGCTCGAACAGTGCTCCGCAGCAGGCGGCTGGACCACGAAAGCAACGTGCGCCACCGCCGATTTGTGCAGTTGTACACAAACCAGCCCGCCCTCCTGTTTGAGCGGCGTGTTCAAAGATGGCTGTGGCAACGCAGCTTGCGGAGGGAGCACGCTTCCGACCTATCAATGCCAAGGCACTGATCTGCAGAAGTGCCAAGCGGGGCGCAACGGTTGGGACACAGCCAGCAAGTGCGGGTCCTATATGTGGCCGCCGAATCAGAGCTTGTGTTATGCCGGCAGTGCGCCTGCCTACAACAACGGGTATTGCCTGACCTGCCCGGTTAGCGGAGAGCTGTCGTGCAACACCCCCGGGACTCTGTTCTCGTGCTCAGCGGATCGCCGCAGTTGGAATACGTCTGCGAACTGTGCAAATGGCTGCGTTGCCGTGACCCTCGGTGATGACTACTGCGCGGTGTGCAACGCGGGCGACTACCGGTGCACGGGCGCAACACTGCAGAACTGCCCGAACCAAGCCAGAGACTGGAATTCCACGGCCTGCAAGAGCGCCGCGCTGTGCGACGCGGCGCACAAACAGTGCGACGTGTGCAACGCTACGGTATGCTCGGGCGCCACGCTGCAAGTCTGCAGCGCAGATGGGCAAACCATCACTCCTTCGAGTTGTGCAACGAAGGAGCTGTGCGATGTGGCCAACGCAAAGTGCGATGCGCCCGCATGCAACGTCGGCCAGAAGACTTGCGTAGGAGCATCACTCGAGGTTTGCAACGCGGGCCGAACTGGCTACGACGTTTCGAGTACCTGCGGCTCGGCAGCGCTGTGCAACAAAACGACATTGAAGTGCGACACCCCCGCTTGCATGCCCGATCAGAAGCAGTGCAATGGCACGCAGCTGCAGACGTGCAACACGAGCTTGACGGGCTACGATGCTCCGGGCGTCACCTGCGCTAGCGCTGCGCTTTGCAATCAGACAACGCTCATGTGCGACGCCGCCACGTGCGCAGCGAATGCAACTCGGTGCAGCGGGGCTAAGGTGCAGACCTGCAACGCAGACCTCACGGGTTGGGTCGATGGTGCGACATGCGCTACGGGTTGTGCCGGCGGCGCATGCAACGCCTGCAGCGTCGGCCAACATCGCTGCAGCGGCACGAGCTCGCAGGTGTGCAAGAGCGATCAGTCGGGCTTCGTCAACGAGACGAGCTGCGGAACCGTGGGCTGCAGCAGCGCAACCGGCTTGTGCAACGGCTGCAGCGTCGGAGACAAACAATGCAATGGCTCGAATTTGCAGGTGTGCAGCGCTGACCAATCGGGCTTCGTCAACGGTACGGATTGCGGTCTGGCCGGCTGCAACGCAGCTGCGAAAGCGTGCAACGCCATGATTTGTACTCCGGGTGGACCGGGCTGCGACGGGCTGAACCACCAGAAGTGCAACGCCTCGGGCACCGCGTGGACGACGGATCAAGTCTGCGTGCTGACGTGCGACCCGGTGGCAGGCTGCACCGAGTGCGACGCGACGTCCGCGCCGTCCTGCACCGGGAACACCCTAAATACCTGCAGCGCTGCCGGCCATTGGGTGATGACCGACTGCGGCACGAACGTGTGTAATCCGGCCGGCTCGTGCGACCCACCGGCGACGCCGACCCCCTAGTCCTCGTCGAGCAGCGTCATCAGGCCGCGCTCCGAACCTTCTACGGTTTGCCGACGAACGTGGTCACAGATTGCCCGGCCAGCGACGCCGAGAAGCGGCCACCCGCGACCGAGATGGGCGTCCCGGCCGCCAGTTTGGAGCTGGTGGTCGTGACGTACGGCGTGACCGACGCCGGCCATGCCGTGCCGGCGACGAAGAACGAGACCTGCTGAGCGGCGCCTCCGTTCACGACGACGATCGACACGGTCCCGTCCGACAGGTTCGTGAACGCCACCACCAGGGGCACCGTTCCGGAGGCCTTGGGGGCGCCGCTGACGTCGACGCGGTAGTAGCCCGGGCGCACGAACTTGCTGAAGTTCCCGAGCGCGTAGACCTGCGGCGGCGGACTGCTCGGGTTCGGCACCAGCGCCTGGGTCCACCAATAATGCCAGCCGTTGACGCCGCCGGTCGAGAACGCCGCGTAAATCATGGTCGCGATGGTGATGGGCCCCGTGTCACCCGGCGTGCACTCGGTCTCCCAGACGTGGTGCGTGTTGTTCGCGGGGGGCGCCGGACGCGCATACGTTCCCACGTTGGTACCCCCGTAGTCGTGCGTCGCGATGGGTCCGACGTACATGTTGGCTGCGGAGTCGGCGATGATAGCCGGACCGAAGCCGTCGCCACCCCAAATGTTGCCCCAGTTGTCCGGCTCAGCCGCGAGCACTTTTACCGGCGGGGTAAGCGCGGCCAGCGCCGGGCCCAGCACGCCAATCCAAGCCACCATCTGCGACGAGTTGAAAATGGCCGACTGATAGCTCGCCACGAAATCTGGCTCGTTCTGCGCCGAGATGGCGTACAGGTCCACGCCGCCCTTGCTCTTGTAAAACGCCGGGAATGCCGCCAATATCTTGGCCCAGGCGGCGTAGCTACCGGTGTTCAGGTGACCACCGTTGTTGACGTTGCTGTTGTCCTTCATGCTGGCAGGTGGCGACCACGGTGCCGCCCACACCTTGCACACGGCGCCGCTGAATTTGACGCATGCCTGACCGTCCGCATAGCCCGCGGCGCCCATGATGTTTGGTGACCCGCTGGTCCCGTCGATGCCGACGCGGAGCAGATTCAAGCCGATGCCGTTTACCGGGTCCCACAGCAGAGTCTGCATGGCCGCCGAGGACGAGCCCTGCCAGACGTCGGCCTCGCCGAAGCCGTCTACGACCTGATGCGTCTTGGTGGGGTCGACGGTGACGTCGCCGGTTTGAGCGGTACCCGGCGTCTTCGTCCCGACGTACATGCCGCCGGAGCCTCCCATGGGGCCAGTGCCGCCCGTCGCGCCACTGCCGCCCGTTCCGCCCGATCCACCTGTGGCCAACGACCCGCCTGTGCCGAGCGCGCCCGCCGAGCCGCCTCGTCCGCCCGCGCTTTGTCCGCCAGAGCTTTGTCCGGCGCCGCCTGTCGAGCCGGACTGGCTTCCGCCGGTGCCCGCGATGACGCCGCCCCCACCGGCTACGTTGCTGCCTCCGCCTGAAGTCGCTCCGCTGATCGAGCCCGAGCTCCCACCTGCGCTGGCCCCAGCGCTCGCCCCGCCTGAGCTGCGACCAGCGCTCGGCTCCGACGACGTGGGCGCGCTATCGTTACTGCCACAGCCGAACATGACGCTCATGCCGGACGCGGCAAGCAGCAATGCGCAGAGGTTTGAGCTGCCCAAAGAACGAACGTAGCAACGGAGCGCCGTGCGGTGTGATCGAGTCATCTAAGATAAGCAGTCGAATTTCCGGCAACGGTCCATCTCCAAATCGAACACGGAAAAGCAGTTCGTCGACTCCGCGGGTCTGTAGATATAGGGGCTTTAAGAAAGGTTGCTGTCTTTCTATTCTCGCGCTGCGACCGATTCTAACGCGCGTGCCCTGCGGAATACGGAGCGCCGCGCGCTCGCGCTGAAGAAGAAGATGATGAGCGCTCACGCGCAGGAAGTGGGATACGCCGCGTACTGGAGCTCGGGGTGGAAGTGCAGACTATGCCGCGGAGCATTGGACTCCACCACGCGGGTTCATCGCATCTTCATTCCGCGCTTCGCTCCGCCGTAGGCGGCGTCGCTGCTTGCGCACTCAGCGCCGCCCAGTCGATCCGAAGCTCCTCGGATGCCGCGCGGACCGTGTGGTTCCACCATCGGCCCGCCGTGCAATGGCGACTACGATACAGCGCTTTATACCGCCAACGAGATGGTGGCCTTCGTCAAGGTGCTCGGACCCAAGCTCAAGGACGCGGGGGTCAAGCTGATCGCGCCCGAACCATCGGAATGGATACACCTCTGGAGCAACACGTCGGCCACAGGCTCAACGGTTGCCAGCCATCCAAACAGCTCAGACCCGCTGAAGTGTGGGTGCTTATCGTAGTCCCGTTCGCCGTTCGTGTGAGCGATGTCGCCCGAGCCACCGAGAACGCTCAGCACCGGCGCGTGCACTGTCTCGTAGAAATTCCGATCCGCACTGATCAGCGCGCTGCTGTTGAGCCCCCAGGTTGTAATGCGCGGATCGCCCGACGGTGCCCTCAGCCATCAACCTGTCGCACGAAAACCCCATTGGCAGCAACCTTCGTCGGTTGTGCCGGACCGCTTCACACCGCACGCCGCGGCTGTACATATCGACGACGAGATCGGGCCGACGCTGCCGCTCGCACCGCTTGGGTGTCGACGGCGGCCGGCTGCGCGATCAGTCGAGATCGAGCTGGTTCTAAGGCGGGGCGTCCGCCGGCCCAGGCCGATCGGGTAACGTCAGGGCCCGGCGGGGTCGAGGGCCGTCCGGGCCGTCTAGGCAAGATCCGTCGAGGTCGGGCTTGAGCGCCTCGGGGGTGAGCGGCGGCGGCGTGTCGTGTCGGTCGCGCACGTAGCGGCCGTTCCTCCAAACATAGCGCCCGCGGGCCGCGCACGTCGTGACGACGGAGGCCACCATGTCGTAGCCATGCGCATGCTGCTCGTACTTCGCGTACGCCTCGCAGAATGCACCTTCGCACCCGCGCTCATCTCGCCAGAAGATCTCGCTGCCGTCGGGGCCGACTTCTAAAAAGAGCGTCACCCAGCCTTTGGCGACGACATGAGCCCACACGAGCACAAGTCGGTGGTGCTCGATCCGGTACAGGCGCGCGCTGTTGCCTGCTGGTCCCTCGTGAATGCATAAGAGGCCGGGGGCGAGTGGCACACCGAGGTCTACTGCCGAACAAGTGTGCTCGGTCAGACGCGCGAAAGCCTCGTGCGCAGCGAGCCAGACCGCGACGTCGGGCACCGGCGCCAGCGCCCGACGGCCGGGCTTCGCATCACTCACCGCCGTCGGCGATGGCTCACCAACCCCGGCGTCAACGCGCGCCGGTTGCGCGACGGAGGCCACCTCACCGGCCGCTTTCGTCAGGACCCTGCCAGTTGGCGGAGGCCGCACCGCATGCGACGGCACGGAGCCGTGAGTCACCGGGTGCGCAGTTGCGCAGCCGAGCAGACATGCGGGCAGTAACCAGATCAGTTCGCTGCGGCGATGTCGGCGGCCCATGGCTATCTTCTACACCTCTGAGCGGCGAGAAGCGCCGCTCAGAGTCATTTGCTGATGTGATCAGCGGACGGGCGAGTCCCAACCCTGGCGTACGCCGGTCGCGAACGCACAACCGAAGGCACTGCACTGAAAAGGCAAAGGATCTATCGTTGCTCGGGCAGTGCTGTATCAAGTAATCCGAGCCCCGAGCGGAGGCGCCAGTGTCGCGAACAATAGCGGTGCGGCCAGGCTCGGACGTGGAGGCGGCAGCGCGGGCGCCGTCGGCACGGCCGGAAACGGCGGCGCACTGTCGAGTGGCGGCGCGAACGCGGGCGCCGGTGAGGCCGGGCTGTCGGAGTGTTTCGGCAATGCGCCCCAGTGTCGTGGTACGAATTTGACGCAGTGCTGTGGCAACGATCCGTACGGGCCAGCCACGTGTCACAGCGGCAAGTGGCTGTGCTCCCTCGGCCAATCTCCAGCTGTGGCAGCGCCCGGCTGTAACGGTCACATCTGCGGACAGCAGATCGGCGGCCAAGCTGGCGCTGGTGGAGAGGCGGGCCAAACCGGCGACGCAGGAGCCAGCTCCACCGCCTGCACCGGACGAGCCCCGAATTGCTTCGGCGGGAACTTGCAAACGTGCTGCGGTCACGACCCAGCCGGGCCAGCGACCTGCCACAACGGCCAATGGCTGTGTTTCGGCGTCGCCGCGCCCGGGTGCAACGGTCAAACCTGCATCTGAAGTGGCTCAGGGCGCCCTCGCGCACAAGCGGAG
>DATCFJ010000292.1:0-4053 GCA_036509605.1 Polyangiaceae bacterium
GGAGTTCGTCGGTCAGGATCAAGTCTGTTTGATTCTGGGCGACAATATTTTCTACGGGTCTGGCTTCGGCCAAGAGCTCCGCGCCGCACGTATGGAGCTGGACGGCGCGCTGCTCTTTGGCTACCGGGTCGAGGACCCCGAGCGCTACGGCGTCGCCGAGCTCGGCCCCGGGGGTGAGCTCTTAGGTATCGAAGAGAAGCCTAGCCGGCCGAAGAGCAAGCTCGCGGTCACCGGGCTCTATTTCTTCGACAATCAGGTGCTCGACATCGCCGCGAACCTCAAGCCCTCGGCGCGCGGTGAGCTCGAGATCACCGATGTGAACAATGTCTATATCAAGGCTGGGCGCGCGCGTTTGAAGACGTTGCCGCGCGGCTCCGCGTGGCTGGACACCGGCACTCAGGAGAGCTTGCTTGACGCGAGTCACTTCGTTGCGACTCTCGAACGCCGCCAAGGCACGTCCATTTCCTGCATCGAGGAGATCGCCTACCGGCGAGGCTTCATCGACGCCGCGCAACTCGCGCGCCTGGCAGAGAAGTGCGGCAAGAGCCGGTACGGGCTGTACATGCGTAAGGCTCTCGAAGAAACCAATCACCCGGAACCGCGCGAGTGAAGGTCACCGATCTCGAGCTAAGCGGGTTGAAGCTGATTCAGCCGGCAGTGTTTGCCGATGAGCGCGGCTTTTTCTTGGAGACGTACAACGAGCCGCGCTACCGCGCGGTCGGCATCGACGTGCATTTCCAACAAGACAATCATTCGCGCTCCGTAAAGGGCACGCTGCGCGGGCTGCACTACCAGTCGCAGCCTGGGCAAGCCAAGTTGGTCCGCGTCGCAATCGGCCGAATTTGGGACGTGGCGGTCGACATTCGGCCGGAGTCGCCCACCTTCGGCCGTTGGCAGGGCGTGGAGCTCAACGACCAAGAGCGCCAGCAGCTGTTCGTGCCGGTGGGCTTTGCACATGGGTTCTGCGTGCTGAGCGAGTTTGCCGACGTTCAGTATAAGGTGAGCACGCCGTACGACGGTGCGACCGAGTGCGGCCTCAGCTACGCCGACCCAGACTTGAACGTGGCCTGGCCCGTCACTTCGCCGATTCTGTCGCCGCGTGATCAACAGGCCGAATCGTTCGCTAGCTATCGCGTTCGAGTCAAAGCGTGAAGGTTTGGCTCACCGGCAGCCGAGGCATGCTGGCTCAGGCCGTGCACGCGGTCCTGGCGCGCGAAGCTGTCGAAGTAGTGGCGTCCGATCGCGAAGTGGATATCGGCAGCGCTGCAGTCGTGACGAGCTTCGTCGAGCAGCATCGGCCGACGCACATCGTCAATTGCGCCGCCTACACGCGGGTTGACGACGCTGAAGCCGAAGAGGCAGCGGCCAACCACGTCAACGGCGTCGGCCCCGGGAATCTGGCCGCGGTCGCCCGAACCTTTGACGCTAGCGTCCTGCATTTTTCCACGGATTACGTGTTCGCCGGGGATGCGACGGAGCCGTATCGCGAAGACGCGGCCGTCCTGCCTCAAGGCGCTTACGGGCGCAGCAAGCTTGTCGGTGAACGGCGCGTGCTGTCGACTATCGCTAACGTCGGCGACAGCAGTCGCACGGTGCAGGTCGTTCGCACGTCGTGGTTGTTCGGCGAGGGTGGTCCGAACTTCGTCGCCACTATGCTGAGCTTGATGGCACAACGTGAGGAGCTGAAAGTGGTGGTCGACCAAGTCGGGCGCCCCACGTACACGCGCGATCTAGCCGAAGCCGCACTCGGCCTTGCTGGTCTCACCGGAGGCCTGCATGCCGCCGCTTCGGGCATCTTCCACGTGGCGAATGACGGCGAGACCAGCTGGCACGGCTTCGCGACGCAGATCTTGGAACGAGCGCGGCAGCTCGGTTTCAGCCTGCGCACGAAAATCATTCACGCCATCCCGACCTCGGAGTTCCCGCGGCCCGCGCCGCGTCCACCGTACTCAGTGCTCTCCACGGCCAAGGCCGAAGCGGCGCTGGGTCGGTCATTTCGACCCTTCCGCGACGCCCTAGACGATTACCTTCAGCGAAAAAAGCACGAGTAACATGAGCTCTCTTCGGCAACCCCAGAACGTGCTCGTGACCGGTGGTTGCGGCTTCATCGGTTCGGCCTTCGTCCGGTTCTTGCTTGGGCAAGCCGCGTTCAAGGGTCGAGTCGTGAACCTCGATCTGCTGACCTACGCCGCGAACCCCGACAACGTCGCGACAGTGGCCGCTTCGGAGCGCTATGTTTTCGTCCAGGCGGATATCGGAGACGCACAGGCCGTAGCCAAGGTTTGCCGCGAGCAAGCGGTCGACACGATCGTGCACTTTGCCGCTGAGAGCCATGTGGATCGCAGCATTCTCGGGCCTGGCGCGTTCGTGCAAGCGAACATCGTCGGCACCTACCAGTTGCTCGAGGTGGTGCGTGCGCTGCCGCAGATTCACTTCCATCACGTGTCTACGGACGAGGTTTACGGCTCGCTCGGGCCGACGGGGCTGTTCACCGAGACCACGCCCTATGATCCGAGCTCGCCGTATTCGGCTTCGAAGGCCGCCTCCGATCACCTAGTGCGGGCTTACGCGCGCACTTACGGTCTCTCGACCACGCTCTCGAACTGCAGCAACAACTACGGGCCGTATCAGTTTCCGGAAAAGCTGATCCCGCTCATGATCATGAACTTGTGCGACGGTAAGCCGCTGCCGGTCTACGGAACCGGAGCCAACGTCCGTGATTGGCTGTACGTAGACGACCATGTAGAAGCCATCTGGGCCATCGTGCAGCGCGGGCAGCGCGGCGAGACGTACAACATCGGTGGTGAAGCGGAGTGGGCGAACCTTGCCCTGCTTCACAAGTTGATCGAAGTGGTGGCGCGCGCTACCGGCCGCGAGGTAGAGGCCCTGAAGCAGCAGATCACATTCGTTACGGATCGCCCTGGTCACGACGCGCGCTACGCCATCGACTGCAGCAAGCTCAAGTCCGAGCTCGGTTGGACGCAGCGCCACGACATAGAGACCGGCCTCGTCGAAACCGTGCGCTGGTACCTGGACAACCCGGAGTGGATCCAGCGCGTGAAGAGCGGCGCTTACCGCGAGTGGCTCGACAAGAATTACGGCAAGCGCGGCTAGCGCGGCTTCAGCTCGATGCGCCGTCGGTATGTTTGTCGCGCGCCAAAATCCAAAAACCTACGCCGCAGCTGAGCGCCATCAAGATGAGCGTGACCGCGTAGCTGACGAAGACCATCGCTGCGCCGGACGAAACTAAGACGGACAGCGGGAAGAACAACGCGAGGCCCGAATAGGTGCCGATTTGGAAGGCACCGAACAGCCCCGGGCCGGCAGGGACGACTACGCCCAGACCGAGCACGGCGAGAGTCACGCACGCCTGAGCGAGACTGCCTTCGATGCCGCAGCCACGCATCAGGAGCCACTGCGCCAGCATCTGGCAGGCCCAATAGAGCAGCGTTTCCCCGAAGAAGCGCAGGCGATTCTCCGGCGACCCGAGCACCTTCAAACCGTCCGCTAATCGCTCCAACGTCGCGGTGACGAAGCTCGCGAGCTTCGGCGAGATTGGATTGAGCAGCGCGCCGGTGAAGCGTCGCGCGAATTGGCGCGCGCCGTAAAACACGGTCAGCGCTACGAACGCGCTGGTGAATACCAAGGACGCGACGTAGATCGCGCGCGGAATGATCGAAACGGGCAGCGGCATGCTGCCCAAGTGGTTGGGTAGCGGTGAGATGGGCGTCGATAGGAGCATTGCGACCGCGCCTACGACGGTCAGCATCAAACCGTCGACGACGCGCTCGGCGCCGGCCGCACCGAGTGCCTGAAAGAAGCTCACCTTGCCGTCGCGCCCAAAGAGATAGGGCCGCGCCGCCTCGCCCATGCGCAGCGGTGCGAACATGATGGCCGCGATGCCCACGAGGCCAATGCCCACGACGCGGCGCTCGGAAATGCCTGGCGCGATCGGGCGAAGCAACGGTACCCAACGATGCACGCGGAGAAACGCGCCCAGCACGTTGAGCACTACGTAGGCCGGGACGGCCCAAGGCTGCAACGTAGAGAGCG
>DATCFJ010000293.1:0-2826 GCA_036509605.1 Polyangiaceae bacterium
CCCAACCAGCGACTGCGTGATGAAGGGCATGCACACGGCCGCTGATTGCTCCAAGATCACGGCACCCCCGTTCGGCAGCTTCCCGCAAACCACACCCGGGTCGATGTGCACATCCGGCACCGTCGCCAAGGTCATCATGGGCAGCGTCGGCTGCACCGCTCCGGCCACCATGTGCCCGGACTACAGCAACCTCTTCGGCGCCGGCATCGGTCTGGATTTGAACAACGCCGGCAATGATGGCGGCACCGGCATGAAGATGCCGTTCGACGCCTCGAAGGCGGGCATCACCGGTATCGAGTTCGACCTCGACACGGCTCCGCCAGGGAATGGCATCCGCGTCGAATTCCCGACGGTGGGCACGGAGAACACTTCAGCCATGTGGAAGCCCGGCACCGGCAACAAGAGCCCGCTCGTGGTCGGTCACAACGTCCTGATGTTCGCCGACGTGGCGAGCCCGACGTTCGTGAAACCCGCGGTGCCGTTCGACCCCACCAAGCTGCTGTCGATCCAGTTCCACGTCCCGACCACGATGACGGGCTCCCAGGCCTACAGCTTCTGCATCAGCAACCTCGCCGTCATCACCACCGGCACGCCCGCGACCGGCACCGGTGGTGCGTCTGGGACCGCTGGTGCGTCTGGGACCGCAGGTGCGTCTAGCACCGCAGGTGCGTCTGGGACCGCAGGTGCGTCTAGCACCGCTGGTGCGTCTAGCACCGGCGGAGCGGGCGCGGGTACCGCCGGCGGCGGCGGCACGGGCGGAGCGTAGTTCGTCCCTCAGTGTTGCGCGACTCGAACCGGTGCCGGCTTCAGCTGGCGCCGGTTCTGTCGTTTTGTGAGCGCTTGACGGGGCGGCCCGCCGCGCGACACTGCCGCCCATGAGCGCTCTCCTCTCGGTTCCCGGGCCACGCGCCTTGCCGGTGCTCGGTGCCGCGGCCGAGATAGCGCGCTTCTTGCTGGACCCGCTGGACGCCGTGGGTCGGCTATTCCGATTGCATGGGCCGATCGCGGCGCTAGTGGTCGGTGCGCGCACACGTATTGTATCCACCGAGCCGAACGTGCCGGGGACGGTCTTCCTGCATGGGCCGGAGCTGAACCACGCCCTGCTCACGAACCACGCGGATTTCCACAAGTGTGGGCTGTCCGGGCCGCTGTACCCAGTGGAGCCCGTGAGCGCCCGCAAACGGCCGATCACGCGCATGCTCACCGGGCTGTTCCACGTCAACGAGCACGCGCACCGCCAGCAGCGTCGCTTGTTGATGCCTGCCTTCCACCGCAGCCGTATCGAAAGCTACCGTGACCAGATGGTGAGCACGGTCGAGGCGCTGCTCGCTCAATATCAACCGGGCAGCATCCGCGACATTCGCCCGGACATGATGGCAGTCACGCTGCGCATCGCGACCGCCACTTTGTTCGGTGGGAACTTGGGCGCGCTCGAGCTGGGCATTGGCCACGACTTGGAAGAATGGGGCGTGGTGTTTCGTGGAGCGGCCACTTTCCCGTTCGATCTGCCGGGTACGCCGTATCGGCGTTGGCTCGATCTGTCACATGCCATCGACGCAGGCATGCATCGCGTGATTGCTGCGAAGCGGGAAAGCGGCGCTGGCGGCAGCGACATGCTGTCGATGCTGATCGAGGCGCGGGACGAAGGCGGCGGCCAATTGAGCGAGGACGAGCTGGTCGGCCACGCCGGCGTGATCTTCGCGGCAGGGCACGAAACCAGCAGCAACGCCCTGAGCTGGACGCTGTTCGCGCTGGCGGAGCACCCGCAAGTGATGGCCGACGTGTGCGATGAGCTGGACGCCAAGCTGCACGGCGACGCGCCCACCTTCGACGACTTGGGCGAGCTTACGCTGCTCGACCGCGTGATCAAGGAGAGCCTGCGCCTATTCCCACCGGCCCCGCTGAACCACCGCATCACCGCGCGCGACAGCGAGCTTGCCGGGTTCGGGATCCCCGCAGGCACGGAGGTGCTGAGCAGCATCTATCACACGCACCGCATGCCGGAGCTGTACGCCGAGCCGTTACGCTTTCGGCCCGAGCGTTGGCAGGGCTTGGACCCGGGACCGTACGCATTCAATCCGTTCAGCGCTGGCCCACGCATGTGCATCGGTGCGACGTTCGCGCTGTTCGAGATCAAAGTGGTGCTTGCGCTCTTGCTGCAACGCTTCCGCTTCGAGCTGGTGCCGAACCAACGCATCGACCGCCAGTTCACGATCACCATGGCCCCCGCGCCGCGCGTAATGATGCGCGTGCAACGCCGCGGCCGCGCGTACGCGAAAGCCGCCCCCGTGCAGGGCACCGTGCACGGCATGCTGAATTTGCCGAAAACTTAGGGCTTGGCGCGCAAAAGCTCGCGCTTCAAGGAGAGCGGCTCGAGGCGAGCCGAGCCGAGCGGCAGGAGCGAGCCCTCGAGCCAAGCATCCAGCCCTTTGCCGTAACCCGGTCCGAAACGCGACTCGGAGGCACCGCCCGGCATGTTGTACCAAGCGCCGCGCTGCTGCATGTCCATCAACAAATGAAACGCAGGCGCGTACACCAGGCGCTCCCCAGAGATGGGCGAGAAGCGGCACTGAAACGGGGCCACCGGGCTCCCGGGTAGCTCGACCTCGGGCGAATCGAAACCCAAGCAGGCGGGCGAGCGCCCGCGCGTCACCAAATGCGAGAAGCGCGTGCGCACGGGCACGTCATGCGTCTGGTGCTCGGCGATGGCGACTCGAAACGCGGCGCGCACGAGCTCGCCGAGCTCGCTCTCGCCGAGCAGCTCCGGGCACTCGAGCGCCAACAAACGGTCCAGCTGATCCTGATAGAAGCCGAGCGCGGACCATT
>DATCFJ010000294.1:0-2390 GCA_036509605.1 Polyangiaceae bacterium
CTCGTGGTCCCGAAGCCGGTGGGCGATGCGCTGCTCGATCACTACCTGCAAAACGTAGGCGGCGCGGCACTGGCAACCCCCGCGTTGCTAGACGAAAGCGCGACCCAAGGCGCTAGCCTGTGGCAGCGCTTCGTGAACGTCGAACCGGGCCGCTACTACGTCGTGATCGACAACAGCGCGCAGCTCGGCAAGACCGCGCCCGACACGAGCTTGAAAGACGATGCGGCTGCGAAAGTGGACTATCTGCTGCTCGTTGGCGATCGGCCGTGATTGCCGAGGTCTCGGGCAGCGAGCGCGCCCGGACCCATAAACGCCCCTAAATGCCACACCCCACGCGGCCCACGCCGCCTCGCGGGAATACCGGGAATCGGCCACCTGTTGCTCGATTGCGAACCCCCGGGGTAGAAACCTTGCACTCGAGCTTTTGGCGCACGAGCCCTCTTCTGTGAACGCAAAAATTTCTCGCTACGTGTTCTGGCCGCTGTGGTTCGTCGTCGTGCCGCTCGCGCTGTGCGTGCTCGTCGTCTGGCTGGTCAAGCCCACTCAAGACTTTACGCCGGTCACGCTGTTCGAACGTTTCCAATGGGAAGTTCGTGATCAGCAGGTGCCCGCGTACATCCTATTTTTCACGGTGTTCGAGATGCTGCTGTACAGCTACCGCCACTCGCTACCCTTCGTGGGCGGGCCCGGCGGAAGCGACGGGAGCGACATCCCGAAGCCCATGCGCGAGGAGTTCGAGCACGCCGGCCAGCTTCTCGAAGAAGCCGATCGCATTTTGCGCAAGAACCGCGCGCGCGTGGAACGCGAGCTGCCCGCCGCCTCGCGAGAAGAGCTGCGCGAGGCTTTGGAAGACCTGCGCGACGTGATGTCAGGCAAGCCGTTCGACGCACCCGCGTTCAACACCAGCTACGAGCGCGCGAGCCGGCTTGTCGCGCGCCGGCTGGGCCCGTGGCAGAAGGGTGAGTTCCGCGAGTACGTCGAGTCGATCGCAGTGGCGGTCGGTGTTGCGCTGCTCTTGCGCACGTTCGTCGTCGAAGCCTTCAAGATCCCGAGCGGGTCGATGCTACCGACGCTGCAGATCCAAGATCACATCTTCGTCAACAAGCTCGCTTACGGCCCCGCGGTTCCGTACACGAACGTGCGGCTTTTTAATAGTTTACCGCCCGCGCGTGGCGACATCATGGTGTTCGAGTATCCGGATCCGAATCCGAACAACGAGCGCCAAGATTTCATCAAGCGCGTGATCGCGCTCGAGGGCGACACGCTGACGGTCGAGAACGGTCACCCGCTGATCAACGGCTGGCGCGTGCCGAACTGTCGCATCGGCTGGTACGAGTACCACGAGGGCACGGACACGGGCACGAAGCGTAGTGAGCTGTACATGGAGTTCTTGGGGAACTACGCGTACCTCACGCAATTCGAAGAAGAGCGCGGCAGTGAGCCGCACCAGGGTCCGTACAAGGTCAAGACCGGGGAAACCTGGGTCATGGGCGACAACCGCAACAACAGTATGGATTCGCGCGCCTGGAACGGCGGACGCGGCGGCGGCGTGCCCGATGCAAACATCAAGGGCCGAGCGATGTTCGTTTGGCTCAGCTTCGGATCTGACGGCGGCGTGACTTGGGATCGCTTGGCGACCAACGTGCTCGGCAAGCCACGTCTGCCCAAGGGCGCCGCGCCCGAGCTACTGCAGGGCATCGAGAAGTGCTTGCGCGAGCGCCCAGCGCCAAGCCAGACCTTGCCACCGCCCCCCACGCATTGAGCTCAGAGTTGGCCTGTTTTGGGCGCGCCACCGCAATTTTCGAACGCAAGAACAGTGGAGGATCCGCATGACACGAGCGATCGATCAATGGACGACGACGGCCAGCCTTGCTCTGCTACTCGCCGCACTCGTGGCGTGCAAGAAGAAGACGGAAGCGCCGGCTCCCGAAGCAACCGCCACGGCAGTAGCCGCGGCTAGCGCGCCGGTGGCGGTTGCGAGCGTTGCCGCAACACCCCCACCCGTTGCCGTCGACGCAGGCGTCGCGGCAGTGGCAGCTCCAGAGCTCGGCGCGGTAAAGCGCTTCCCGGACAAAGAGAAGGTCGCGACGGGCGCCGTCAAAGTCACGCTCGACGACAGCAAGGTGTACGACGCCCCCGACAACACCACGCCGTCTGTCGCGAGCCTGAGCAAGGATCTGTTCGTGGTACGCTTGGCAACCCTCGGTACCGATTGGATCCTGGTGGATTTCCCCTCCGGCGTCGGCAAGCTCTCGCCGGGTTGGATCGAAGCCAAGTCGGTCGGAGCGCAGGTCCAGACGATCACCAAGGCTGCGGTTGCTGCGCAAAGCGCGACCGCGACTCCGACGGCTCCGAGCGCCAAGCCGGCGACCACCGCGGCCGCGAGCGCG
>DATCFJ010000295.1:0-13777 GCA_036509605.1 Polyangiaceae bacterium
GCGCGGGGAAAGCCGCTTCCGCCAGTTGGCGAGTGGAAACGTTGACGCTGACGCTCAGGGGCGATGTCCGGGGATAGCGGAGTTGCCAGACTCGCAGTTGGCGGCAGCACTCACCCAATATCCAGTTACCAATTGCGCAGATCATGCCCGTCTCCTCGGCGACCGGGACGAACACGTCGGGCATGAGCAGCCCGCGGGTGGGGTGTTGCCAGCGTACCAGCGCCTCGAAGCCGCGCAGTGTCTGCGTCGTCATGTCGACGACTGGTTGATAGAAGGCGACGAGCTCATTTCGTTCGATGGCGCGCCGGAGATCGGTCTCGAGCCTCAACAGCGACACCGCTTGCTCGTGCATCGCGAAATCGAAAACTCGGTGGCGCGACCGGCCGTCGGACTTCGCGCGGTACATGGCCGTGTCGGCGTCGCGCAGCATGTCCTCGGGCTGTTTGTAGCGCGAGCTCGAAAGCGCAATGCCGATGCTCGCCATCGCGAACACCTCGACTTCGCCCAGAAGAAAGGGTTCAGACAGCTGTTGGTTGATCTTGGCCGCGACTCGCGTCGCGTCCAATTCGCTCTGGATGTCCTCCAGCAGCGCCGTAAATTCGTCGCCCCCGAGGCGCGCGAGCGTATCGCTTGGGCGCACGCATCGTTCCAAGCGGCGGGCGATCTGCTTCAGCAGGTCGTCGCCCGCTTGATGGCCGAAGCCGTCGTTGATGCCCTTGAACCTGTCGATGTCGAGGTACAGCACTGCGAACAACCGGCCAGACTCGGAGCCGTCCCGCCGAAAGAGGTGCTGTAGCCGGTTCATGAACAGGGCCCGGTTTGGCATCTCAGTCAGCAGGTCGTAGAACGCTTGGCGCTCCAGCTGTTCCTCGAAATCCTTGCGTTGAGTGATGTCGCGCGAGACCCCGAAGGTACCGATGATCCGGCCTTCGGTATTGCGCAGTGGCATCTTCGTCGTCGAAACCCAGCGCACTGAACCGTCGGATTTTGTCTCCCGCTCTTCGACGTTTACGAGCGGCAGGCCCGTCCGCACGATTTCCTGCTCATCGCGAAAGGCCTGCGCTGCGTGCTCGGGGCTGAAGTAGTCGAAGTCGGATCGGCCGACTGCCTCGCTTGGTGAGCTTAGGCCAAACACCGTGGCTTCGGCGGGGTTGATGCGAGTGAAGCGACTATTCCGATCTTTGAAATAGATTTGATCGGGAATAGTGTCCATCAGCGTCTGGAGAAGAAAGATTTCTTCTTTCAGGCGAGCGGTCTCGGAGCGAGAGGGCGCGTCCTCGTTCGAGTCTTCGTCGGAAGATGAAAGCGGTAGCACTCGATCGAGTTGGAGCGTCGACATGTGCAGGGGTCGCTCATCACAACGGCCATGTCGCTCCAAAATTTGCGTGCTTCGCGCGGTCTCGATCGGTGCGCACGACGCCAGCGCGAAATAGTCTAATGTTAACAGGGGCTTGGCGCACGGCCCCGAGATCTTAGGCCGAAGTCGCGAGCCCCGAAGAGCAGGTGCTGGCGAGCGGTCCTGTTACCGGCCCTGGGCGGAGCTGCTCGAGCGCACCTTGTGTTCCACGCCGATCGAGCGGTCACCAAGTTGCGACGGTCCTGCGAGAGCCGCGAGCCGACGACCCGCGCCTTCAAAAACAGGCTCTGACTATCGGCCAAGCGGAGCTCAAAGGCCTCATTCATGTCGCCACAAGGCACGTCGCTGACGCGCTGCCCGCGTGTCACCTTCACACGGCGACGCAAAGCCTGCGCGATCACAGCTGCTGCTCCTTGCGGATCTCCTCGAGCAAATACTGACAAGCGGTGCGGCACAGCTCGAGCACGGAGTCGAAGCCTTGGTCTTCGCCGTAATACGGATCCGGGATCGGCGCGTCCTTCGGCGCGCCGGGGTCGAAGGAGCGCATCAGACGGATTTTGGCGGAGGCTTCGTCCGAAGGTGCGATGCGCCGCAAGTCTTTGGCGTTCGCGGCGTCCATCGCGATCACGTGGTCGAAGCGCGCGAAGTCCGTGGCCACGAACTGACGCGCCTTGCCGCCCACAGGAATGCCGGCGCGTTTGCCGGCGGCGCGTGCTCGCGGATCGGGCAGCTCACCGCTGTGGTAGCCGGCGGTGCCCGCGCTATCGATCTCGAAGGCGCTGCTGAGCCCGGCTTCGCTGACCAAATACCGGAACACGCCCTCCGCCGTCGGCGAGCGGCAGATGTTGCCTAGGCACACGAAGCACACTCGGACCACGGCAAGCATCGGCCTACAGCATCCTCTGCTCACATTTCGTCACAAGTGCATCCCTTGGAGCAGCCGGTAGATGGCGTAGCCAAACGCGCAACAGGAGCCAATCAGCGCGATCAGCACGAAGACCGGGCGACTCTTTACGGTGGGGCGCTCGGTCGTCGGCTCGGGGTCGTCCATGGGGGAGACTCTATTCGAACTGAGCGCCGAGCCACTCACCCCAAGAATTCGCCGTGAATTAGCGCAGAAAGAGCACTCTTCTTGGGCTCTGCTAGAACTTCGGGCCGCGGCAACCGTATGCAAGAGGGGACCTGCCGCGATACACTGGACACGGGCGCATGCTCCAACCTGGCCAAATAATCCAAGACAAGTACCGCATCGTGCGCCTCATCGGCCAGGGCGGGATGGGCGAAGTGTACGAGGGCGAGAACGTCTCGATCGCTCGGCGCGTGGCAATCAAGGTGCTGCTCGGCGAGGCGGCCATGAACGCCGACATCGTGCAGCGCTTCGAGCGTGAAGCCCAGGCGGCCGGCCGCATCGGCAACGATCACATTTTGGAAGTGCTCGACCTCGGCGCGTTGCCGACCGGCGACCGCTTCATGGTGATGGAGTTCCTGGACGGCGAGCCCTTGAACGGCCGCATCGAACGGCTGCGGCAGCTCACGCCGGCCCAAGCGACGCCGCTGATTCTACAAGCGTTGGCCGGGCTGTCTGCGGCTCACCACGCCGGGATCATTCACCGCGACTTGAAGCCCGAGAATCTGTTCGTGCTCAAGCAAAAAGCGGGCGTCAGTGACTACGTCAAGATCATCGATTTCGGCATCTCGAAGTTCAGCCAGCTGAGCAACGAGGGCATGAAGATGACCAAGACCGGCTCGGTCATGGGCACGCCTTATTACATGTCCCCCGAGCAGGCCAACGGCAGCCGGGAAGCTGACGCGCGCAGTGATTTGTACGCAATGGGCGTGATTCTGTACGAGTGCGTCACGGGCTCCGTGCCTTTCGAGGGCAAGACCTTCAACGAGCTGCTGTTCAAAATCGTGCTCTCCGAGGTGCCGCGACCGAGCGTGCTCGCTCCGCATCTGGATCCCGGGTTTGAAACCATCATCCTCAAGGCGATGGCGCGCGAGGTAACGGATCGCTTTCAAACCTGTGAGGAGTTTGCGCAAGCGCTCCGCGATCACCAAGCGGGTATGGGCGTGTTCATGCCCGACGCCACTGGCCCGATGCCAGCGCTAGCCGCTTCCGCGCCGATGCAACCGCGCCTGCCCACGCAGGGTGGGCTCGGCACTGGCGCCAATTGGTCCAAGACCGACGGGCAGACGATCCCGAAAAAGAGCAACGCGGGCCTGGTTGCGGCGCTGCTCGGCGTCGGCTTTCTGGTGCTTGGTGGTGGCGCGTTCGCCGCGTACAAAGTCATGCACGGCGGCTCCACTGCTGCAGCCGCGAGTGCCACTGTCAGCGCTTCGGCCGTCGAGAAGGTCGCCGAACCGCCGGCAGTGCCGACGGCCGTGGTGCCCGTGGTGGCTCCGCCCGCCACACCCAGCGTCGCGAGCGAACCTTCCGCAGCACCGAGCGCTGTGCCAAAAGCCGCGGTTTTAGCCGTGAAAGCTGGCGCGGGGCGGCCCGTTAGTTTCCCTGCGCACGCGCCGCGGCCGCCAACCGCACCGCCCGCGAAGAAGCCCGGCAAGCCCGCCGGCGGCACCGACTTCGGCTACTGAGCGATCGCCGCGAGACCGCGAGCCTGGGCTCGGCTACAACTGGCCGGATGCCGAGCCTTTCCGGGAAGACACTGCTGATCACTGGTGCAAGCCGCGGCATCGGGCGAGCGATAGCACTGCGTGCTGCGCGCGATGGTGCAAACATCGCCGTGCTGGGCAAGACCGACGCGCCGAATCCGACGCTCGCCGGCACGGTGCACGAAACCGTGACTGAGATCGAACGCGCGGGCGGCCGCGGCATCGCTTGCGTCTGCGACGTGCGCTTCGAGGATCAAGTCGAAGCAGCGGTAGCGAAGACCCTAGCAGCGTTCGGCGGCATCGACATCCTGGTTAACAATGCCAGCGCGATCTCGCTCACCAGCACGCTCGCCACCGACATGAAGCGCTTCGATCTGATGCATCAGATCAACACCCGAGGCACGTTCGTGAGCTCAAAGGCCTGCATCCCCGCGCTGAGCAAGAGCGCCAATCCGCACATTTTGATGCTTTCGCCGCCGCTCAACCTAGCGCCGCGCTGGTTCGCTCCACACCTCGCCTACACGATGGCGAAGTACGGCATGAGTCTGTGCGTGCTCGGGCTCGCCGAAGAGCTGCGGCCGAAAGGCATCGCGGTCAACGCGCTCTGGCCCCGCACGGTGATAGCTACCGCGGCCGTCCAAAACCTGCTGGGCGGGGATCCGGCCATGGCCCGCGCTCGCAGCCCGGAAATTGTCGCTGATGCCGCACACGCCATTTTCTGTCGCCCAAGTCGCGATTTCAGCGGCAACTTCGCGCTAGACGAGGACGTATTGCGAGACGCTGGGGTGACCGATCTTTCAGGGTATTCGGCGGTGCCGAGCGATCAGCTGCTGCCCGATCTGTTCTTGTGAGATAAGCCGGCCGCAGTTCTTCTTTGCTAGAGCCCGAAGTGAGTATGACCCAGGCGTTCGTCCCGGAAATGTATGCGATCGACTTCGGCACGAGCAATTCGCTCCTAGCCGCGGCAAATCGCCAAGCCGTCTGCCCGCCGATCCCACTCGACGCGGCAGCCCACGATCCCAGCGTATTTCGCAGCATTCTGTTCTTCTCGGATGACGCGGAGTGGACGTACGGTGCCGGCGCTCTGAAGGAGTACATCGCGCAGGGGCTACACGGCCGCTTCATCCGCTCGGTGAAGCGCTTTTTGCCCCTCGCGAGCTTCACGGACACACGCATCGGCTCGCGCAAGGTGATGCTCGAAGAGCTGGTGGGTATGTTCCTCCGCGAAATGCGCAAGCGCGCCAATGCGCATTTCAAAGCCGACGTGCGCCGCGTGATGCTCGGCCGCCCCGCGCGCTTCAGCGATGACGACGACGCGGACGCCTTAGCCGAGGCGCGCCTGCGCACTGCGGCTGAATTCGCCGGCTTCGAGGACATCCACTTTTGCCCCGAGCCGCTAGCCGCCGCGTACGACTACGGGTCCACGAAGCCCGGCGCGAGCACGTTCCTGATCGCCGACTTCGGCGGCGGCACCTCGGACTACACGGTGGCGCGCCTCGACCCGACGCGCGCCGAAAGCCTCGAGGTATTGGCCTTGGGCGGCGTCGCACAAGCGGGCGACGCGTTCGACGGCTCGCTGATGCGCAGCGGCATCGCCGACCACTTCGGCGCGCGCGTCCGCTATCAGGTCCCCTTCGGCTCGAATTGGCTGGAAATGCCGATCCCGCTGATGGAGAAGCTGTGCTCACCCGCGGACATCTGTCTGTTGGCACGCCGCGACGTGCTGGATTTTTTGCGCGGCGTGCGCGCAGGCTCGCCCCGCCAAGACGACAAGCTGCACGTTGATCAATTGATGTGCTTGATCGAAGAGGGCCTCGGCTTTCAACTGTTCGAAGCGATCGAGCAGCAAAAGCGCGAGCTCTCCGAGCACGACGCGGCGCTGTTTCAGTTCGAATACCCGGGCATCGATATCAAAGAGAGCTTCACTCGCGCGCGCTTCGAAGCCGGCAGTGCCAAGGTCTCGAGCAGCATCCTGAATCGCCTCGACCAAGTGCTAGAACGCGCGGGCCTCACTCCAAACGACATCGACAGCGTATGCTCGACCGGCGGCACCGCCAAGGTGGCCGTGATCAAGCACGGCCTCGAGTCGCGCTTCGGTGCCGACAAGCTGCAAGCGCTGTCCAGCTTCCACGCCGTGATTCAAGGCCTCGCCGAGCGCGCGCGGTTACTGCTCAACCAAGAATCACCCTAAGCGCTCGCCAGCGAGCCGCCCGCTCCCCTCCGGTGCGCGCGTAGCGCCGCACCGCTCCTTTCCGGTGCGCGCGTAGCGCCGCACGCCTCGCGCCCCAGCGCGCTCCACACAGCTCAGCCGCCCGCTCCTCTCCGGTGCGCGCGAAGCGCCTCGCGCCTCAGCGCGCGCCAAACAATCCAGCCGCCCGCTCCTCTCCGGTGCGCGCGAAGCGCCGCACGCCTCGCGCCTCAGCGCGCACCAGACAGCTCAGCCGCCTGCCCGGAACCAAAACGAGCGAAAAGTCTTGGAAGACCAGATCGCGATCGGCGAATGAGACTAGGCCCACAAGAACTGACCGCACAGGCGCATGCGATCCCTCAGCAAAGCGCCGGCGGCCAAGCACCACCGGATGCCGCTAGGCCAGAAACGCTTCTAAGGCGGGCACATCACCGGCACGCAAGCTGCGACGCTGGGTTCTGAGCGCCACCCTCTCGATCGGCACGTCAGTAGTCGATCGCTACGACTTCTAGATCGATCTCCCCTGCGGGGCGCGTCACCGTCACGGTGTCCCCGACTTTGCGCTTCATGAGCGCTTTGCCGAGCGGAGACTGGAAGCTGATTTTGCCTTCGCTCGGGTTGGCTTCGTCGGGGCCGACGATGCTGTACACGCGGCGTGTTTCGTTTTCGTCGACCACCGCGACGCGCGCGCCGAAGCGCACTTCGACGTGCGCGCCCTCCTCTTGCTTCACGACCACTGCGTCATCCAGGCGCTTGCTCAGGAAGCGGATCCGGCGGTCAATCTCGCGCAGCTTCTTCTTGCCGTAGGTGTATTCGGCGTTCTCCGAGCGGTCGCCTTGTGCTGCGGCGTCGGCCACCTCTTGCACCACGCGCGGCCGTTCCACGCTCGCGAGTTGGTTGAGCTCTTGCGCCAGCTTTTTAGCGCCTTCTGGCGTCAGATAGTTCGGCATCGGGGGGTGCCCCTGTTGTAGCGTAGCGGGCGTGAGCGGGAAACGACAGCTCTTGGTTTTAGCGGCGGTAGTGCTGATCGTGCTCGGCGCGGCTGCGGCGCTGCTGTTCGTCGCGCTCCCCCGGTACGTGGAGGCCCGGGTGCTGTCCACCGCGCAAGAGCAAGGCGTCACTCTGGAGCCCGCGGACATCTCCTTCGGCTGGGGCTGGGTGCAGATCACACAGGTCAAAGTCAGCCTGGACAAAGTGCGCTCGGTCGCCATGCAAGTCGGCCGCATCGACGTCACCCTCGACGGCGCGGCTCCCCAGACTATCGAGCTCACGAATGTGGACAGCGTGATCACCGGATCCATCACCAACGTCGGCCTAGAGCTCAGCGAGTGGACAAAGTCTCATCCTAGCGCCTACGCCCTGCCCCTCAGCGCCAAGAACGTGCACGCGCGCTTCGTAGAGCCCGCCGGCACTCCGCCTTGGCTGGAGCTCACGGATGGTCAGCTCTCGCACACCGCTTCGGGTGGCGTGTTCGCAGCCCTACATACCCGTTTCTTGGGGGTTGATTTGGGCAAAGTCGGCGCGGGATTCGCGCGCGAGGCCTCCGCGATTGCGCTCGGCTTCGGCGAATCAGACCTAGGTCGAGCCCCGTTTCGCGTCGAGGTTTCGCCGAACCTAGCCACGCCCACTGCGAAGTTCACCATGACGCCGATCACCGCTGAACGGCTAGCAAAGCCGCTCGGGATCCCGCTACCAGTGGCCGGCGTGGTGGTCAGCTCCGTCACCACGCTCGCGTTCCCGACCGGCCCGCTCGCGGGCAGTCTAACCGGCAGCACAAGCGTAACCCTTAAGGGTTATGTTCCGCCGCACCCCTTCGAGCTCGACGGCTTCATTTTCGGTGATACCACCACCTTCGATACCAAGTTCGCCATCCCGGCGATTCGCGACCGCATCGTGCTCAGCGAAGCGCACCTCAAGGCGGGCAGCTTCGAGCTCAAGGGCGACGGCTTGCTCACCCGAGCCCCCGATCATTCGCAGGCCACGCTCACGCTGAGCGGCGAGCTGCCCTGCAGCGCGCTCGCCTCAGTCGAGGCAGAGTCGCGCCTGTCGAAGATTCTGGGTAGCGAGCTTGGCGCAAAAGCCGGCAAATTTGCGCACCAATTGGTCGGCGGCAGCGTCACGGTGGGCTTAAAAGTGAACGCCGACACGCGCAATCTGGCAGCGGCGCGTCTCGATCGCACCATCGGTGTGGGCTGCGGGCTGCGCCCCTTGTCGTTGGCAGAGCTGGCCAAGCTCGTGCCATTTCCGACAGACATCAATCAGCTGCTGCAGGGTCTGCCGAGCCTACCCAATGATCTGTCCAACTTGCCGGGGCTACCCGCAGGCATCAGCAGCGGTGTCGCCGCGCTCCCGAGCGGGATCCCTGCGTTACCAAACGGCATCCCGGCTTTGCCGACGAATCTACCCCAGCTGCCCAATCTGATCCCGACCTTCGCGCCGCCGGCCCCCACCTCGACCAGTAAGGCGCCGCCCGCTGCGACCGGGAAAACGGCGAAGCCAGCGGCGTCGAGCGGCTGATGGCGCGAATCGCGATCCTCGGCGCCGGTATGATGGGCAGCGCGCTGGCGGTGCCGCTCGTCGACCGAGGTCACGAGCTACGGCTGATCGGCACCCACCTAGACAACGAGCTGATCGCGGCGCTCAAGAGCGGCGCCGATCACCCGACCCTGCGTTACCCCCTACACGGCGCGATTCAGCCATTTTTCGCCGCAGAGTTGGCATCTGCGCTGAACGGCGTCGAGGCCGTGGCGCTCGGCGTCAGCTCTGCTGGCGTGCGCTGGGCTGGAGCCGCGCTCGCACCGCATCTGCCAGCCGGCACTCCGTTGTTGATGGTCTCCAAGGGGTTGGTCTGGAACGGCGAACGCTTTCAGATCTTGCCGGACGTACTGAAGGAGGCGCTGCCCGACGCGCTCGCCGTGGATCCGGTCGCCGTAGGCGGCCCGTGCATCGCCGGCGAGCTCGCCCGTCGCGTCGAGACCTGCGTGATCTTCACGGGTCGCAACTCCGCGAGCTGCAAAGCTTGGGCCGAGCTAGCCGGCGGCGCGTACTACCACGTGTTCGGCAGTCAGGACGCAGTCGGCATTGAAGTGTGCGCTGCGCTCAAGAACGCGTACGCCATGGGCATTGGCTTCGCTGCCGGTCTGCACGAGAAAAATGGCGGCAGCGTTGGCAGCATTGCCATGCACAACTGCGAAGCCGCGCTGTACGCGCAAGCCATCCGCGAGGCCGAAGCTCTGGTCGCGCTGCTCGGCGGCAACGCGAGCACAGCGTCTGGCCTCGCTTTCGCGGGCGATCTGAACGTGACCTGCAATGGCGGCAGAACCGGGCGTTTCGGCCGTTTCTTGGGGCAAGGGCTAGGCCGCGCGGGTGCGATCGCCGCCATGAACGGCGCCACGCTGGAGTGCTTGGAGGTCTTGGAAACGCTCAGGACTGGGCTCAGCGCCTTACAAGCGACAGGGCAGCTCGGCAGACGCGATCTACCGCTCTTGGATCACATGCTCGAAGTCGCGCTCGAGGGTCGCCCAGTGCAGATCCCGTATCAGCGCTTTTTCAAGGCGCCTCTCCGACCGTGAAGTGCAGCGAGTAGCTGATCGTCGTCGGGCCGTGCGTCGGCTTCTGAAAATCGACTGACTCAAACACGCGGCTGACGCAGGCGCGGAAGTCCGGGCCGTGCATCGCCGTGCGTGGCTGTTGCACGCTCGGATGTCCACCGACGCGGGCGATGTGGAGATCGATCCCGAAGCGACCGCCTTTCGCGGGGTCTTCGTTCTTGCGATAGCAATCCATGAACTCTGGGAAGCGTTCGGCTATGGCCCGCAAAAACGGTGCCTTGGTGTCGGCGTCGTTCGGTCCCCCGCCGACGTGCAGCCCGATGTTTTCGACCTTCAGCTCTGGCAACGGATGGAGGGGCTGTTTCGGATCAAGCGTGACCTCAGGCAAGCGCGGCAGGAACGCCGGAGCGGCCTCGGGAGCCGCGCCGGGCGGCGCTACAGCTGACGGCGCGGACGCGGCGGGCACAGCACCACTCCCGCGTGCAGTGCTCGGCAGAACCGCGGGCGGAGCGCCTGCTGATTGCGCCGCAACGCCGCAACCAAACAACACGAAAACCGGAAGCAGAGCCGTCGCTTTCGTTCGACCCGTGAGGCGCATCACCTCAGTCATAACCGATTTTTCGGGCGGATCGATTTGGTTTGAACCCCAGAAAGACTGTGGCAGAAGGGGCGACATGGCAAATGTCCGGGGTTTCATCAAGGGCGCGCTGACGCTCGGGTGTGCCCTTGGCCTTTCGAATTGCGATCAACCAAGCGGCCAAAGCCCACGGCCCGCGCTCCCAGCGCCCAAACACAGCGCCCCAAGCGCTCCGAAACCGAACCCGCCCAGCCTGCCTGAACCAACCAGCGAGCACGCCAATGATTCACTGACGGTGTCGGAGATCCCAGACGAACAACCAGCGCCGGCCGCGAGCACTCAGGGGCCGAAGCCCGTGGCCAAGTTGATCATCGACGAGCCGCAAGAAGTCGGTCCCGCAGGACAGATGAGCGCGGACGAGCACGGTGTGGTGATGATCGATCGCAGCAGTATCGTGCAGCTCGCCAAGCGCGCCCCGCTCAGCACGAGCGCTCAGCGTGAGCCGGCGCATTTCTCGGCAATTCACGGCGGTCCGAACGACTTTTTCGCGGTCGGCCGCGGCCCGCTCTTGCTACGTGGCAAGGCATATTGGGTGAGCGAAGGCAAGCTCGTGCGCCGCGCCGTAGACAACTCGGGGCCGGTCGAAGTCTTGGCTCACGACGCCCGCAACGGCACGCGCGTCGTCGGCGCTGACTTAGCAGAAGCACCCGCTCACGCGGTGTACATCACGAACCCCGTGAAGGAAGACGCGCCGCCGCGTGCCAAGCTGTGGGTCGAGGGCGCGGAGACCATGACCTTGTCTCCAGAAGGCGCCGGCGCGAGCAGCATTGCGGTCGCCAGCACTGGTGAGGATCTATTCGCGGTCGCGATCGACGCTCGCTCGGCGATGACACCGATGCACGGTCGCCGCATCCACTTCAAAGCCGGCAAACCAGAGCTCGGTCCGGACGTCGTGATGTGGGTCGGCGCGTCCTCGCAAACCTTGTCCGAGGTGTTCGCCGGAACGACACCCTTCGGCGTGCGCGCGTTCCTTCCCATCGAGCGCGACACTAGTCACTTCGGTTTGATCATGCTCGAGCTCGGCAGCGAGCCGCACATGGATCCAAAGACGGTGTGGCGCGGCTACCCCAACGGCATCGACGTCGCGCCCGTCGCCAGCGGCGCGCTGTGCGGCAGCGCCTTCGTCGCCTACGTGCGCCCCGAAACCCCCAGCCCCGACTCGCATGAGCTGCTCGAATTGGCCGAAATCACCGCCACCGGCCTGGGCCCTGCGGAGGTCGTCGACCACGCCGCCGGGTTCAGCAATGTCTCGCTCGGCGCCGGGACAAACTCTGCCGTTTTGGCCTATGTTGCCGATTACCGAACTTACGCCACCACGCTCCGTTGTACTCACAAGAAATAGCCCCCGCTGATCCTGACTATGCCTAAGAAATCGACCAAGAAGCCCGCGCGCAGCCAATCCAAATTCACCGCCAAGACCGCCGACAAGCACGACTTGTATCAGCGCTCAGTGCAAGACCCGGACACCGAGGTCTTCTTCATCAATCGCTTCTTCCGCGCTCTACGCAAGCGCGCGCCGCTCACTCTACGTGAGGATTTTTGCGGCACTGCGCTGCTCTGCGGCACCTGGGTGAAGAGCCTCAAAGGGCGCACCGCTCTGGGCATCGACTTCGACAAGAAGGTGCTGGCCTGGGGCGTGAAACACAACTTGGAGCCGCTCGGTGAGGATGCCTCGCGCATCAAGCTGCTGTGCCAAGACGTGCGCGAGTCAGCGCCGGGCAAGCACGACGTCGTGTGCGCCTTCAACTTCAGCTATTGGATCTTCAAGACACGCGAGGCCATGCGCGCCTACTTCAAGCACGTGAAGAAGGGTCTCGGCAAAGACGGCCTATTCATGCTCGACGCCTACGGCGGCTGGGAATCGTTCGAGACCATGCTCGAGCCGCGCGCGATCAAAGGCGGCTTTACCTATGTTTGGGATCAAGACAGGTTCAATCCCATCACCCACGATATCAAGAACCACATCCATTTCGAGTTCAAAGACGGCACGAAGCTGGACAAAGCGTTCACTTACGATTGGCGCTATTGGTCCATTCCGGAGCTGACCGAGCTGCTCAAGGAAGCCGGGTATTCAGACGTGCGCGTCATGTGGGACAGCAGCACTGACGACGACGTCGACGATTACAAGGCCACCACGCGCGCGCAAAACCAGCCGGGGTGGCTGGCCTACATCGTCGCGGTGCCCTGAGCTGAGCCTTTTTCGAGGTTCGTACGTCTAAGTCGTGGGCGGGTCGCTTCGAGACCGCTACTCTGAGGGAAAGCACATGAAATTCCGGCGTGTGGCGTGTGGATTGTGGGCGATGGCGATGCTTTCGGCGTGCGCGGAGCAGCGCGCCACGGAGCCGGCCGCGCCGGCTTCGAGCACCGGCGCGTTCGCCGCCCCGCCTGCGGCGGAAGCCGCACCAAGGATTGCAGCGCCCGCCGCCGCCCCCGCGCCGCAAGGGCTCGACCAAGCGCGCAGCAGCGAATCGGGCGGCAAAGACGAAGAATTCACGAACCTCGAAGCCGCCGAGCGCGCGCTGAACCAAGCCAAGTCGGATCTAGATCGGCTCGCGCTCGCGGACGCACCCGTCCAAGTCGGTCGCGCTGCACCGGCCGACGGCGCGCCGAAAGCCGAGAAGAAGGACAAGAGCGCGCACGCCGCGAGCGCCGGCGCAGCCGCCGCCAGCTCCGCACCGACTGCGCTGTGCGACAATGCCTGCCGCGCTTTCGCTTCGTTGTCGCGCGCAGCCAGCGCCGTCTGTCGCTTGGATGGAGACGGCGGCTCGCACTGCAGCCGAGCCAAGAAGGTCGTGGCAGATTCTCAGCAGCGTGTCTCGGCCTGTGCCTGCCAAAACGGAGACTGAAGGCGTGCTCTCGCCTGCGATCGGGCGACTGGCACCGAGCCCAACGGGCCTCTTGCACTTGGGTCATGCACGCACGTTCCTGCTCGCCTATTGGCGCGCGCGCTCGCAGCACGGCAAGCTGCTGATGCGCCTGGAGGATCTAGACGGACCGCGCGCAGAGATGCGCTTCGCGGACGCCGCGCTCGCCGATCTCGAATGGCTCGGGCTCGATTGGGACGGCGAACCGCTGCTGCAATCGACTGACATCGAGCGGCAAAATGCCGCCATTTCAGCGCTAATTGCGGCGGGCAAAGCGTACCCGTGCGTGTGCTCGCGCGGCGACATTCGCAGCGCGCAAAGCGCCCCGCACGCGGATGCCGTCGAACCGCGCTATCCGGGCACGTGCCGCGGACGCTTCTCGTCGTTCGAAGAAGCCGAGCGAGTCTCGGGGCGGGCTGCGGGCGCGCGCTTGTTTGTACCGGATCGCCGCATTTCGATCCGCGACGGCGTGAGCGGCACGAGCACCTGGGACGTCGCGCGCGACGTGGGGGATTTCCTGATCGCCAAGCGCGACAAGGCGCCCGCGTATCAGCTCGCGGTCGTCGTCGA
>DATCFJ010000296.1:0-7870 GCA_036509605.1 Polyangiaceae bacterium
TTTGGAGAGCTGGGCTTCACCGTCCGCGGAGAGCGAGGTGGTGAGCGGCTTGCCTTGGTCGTCGACGCGGTAGCCGTGGGCCTCGCCGGCTTCGTTCACGTCCGGGATCGGCTCTGGGGTGCGTCCCCCGATCTGCACCACGTCGATCGTGATGTCGGAGGCCTTGGCTGTTTCGGCGACGGCGACCGGATCGCCCTCGAGATCTTCGCCGTCCGTCACGAGTAGCATCACGCGGCGATGAGATTTCGATTTGGGGTCGCGCTCGAGCAGCTCGATGCCGGCCTGCAGTGCGCGCGCGATAGCGGTGCCACCCACGGGCATGTCGTTGGGGTTGAGCTGACGGAAGAACTGCGCGATCGCCGCGCCGTCACTGGTGAGTGGGAAGGAGATCGGCTCACCCGCGAACGCGACCGCCGCGAAACGCGCGCCGGGCAAGTCTTGAATCAGGCGTCCGACCTCGGATTTTGCGCGCAAAATGCGGGAGGGTGCGATGTCCTTCGCGTACATGCTCTTCGAATAGTCGAGCACGATCACGACATCGAGGTTGGTGGCCGGGATCAGCCGAGTGCCGCGGCCATATTGCGGCTGCGCGAGCGCGATGAACGATAGCAGAACGGCCAAGACCAACAGCACGCCCTTGAGCGCGCGCCGCCCGCTCGGGTTGGCGGTGAGCAGCCCACGCACCAGCGCTTCATCGCCGAAGCGCTTCACGCTCCGGGTCAAGAGCACGCCTCCGACGACGAGCGCGACGGCGACCAGCACTGCTAGCCCGCTTCCGAATAGCCATACCGGCACCGCGAACTTCACGGGAACCTCCGCAAGACGAGGGCGCGCAGCACCGCGTCGCCGGCCAAGAGCAGCACGCCTGGCAGGAGCAGGAAGGCGAACAGGTCTTCGTAGTTGGCGATGTTGGCTTCGAACTTGGTTTTCTCGAGCTTGTCCAGCACGTCGTGGAAGCTTGCTTGCAGCGCCTTGGCGTCGGTGGCCACGTACATCGAGCCGCCGGTCTTGTTGGCTAGCTCCTTGAGCAGCTGCGGATTGACCGGGAACGGCACCGAGACGTAGCGCGGCTGGCCGAACATATCGAAGCCGTCTTGGACTTCAGCGGCGTCGCCTTGGCCGATCTGAATCGTGTACAGGCGGGAACCGACGGAATTGGCCAAATGTGCCGAGTATTCCGGGGAGATTTTGCCGCCCTTGGCGTCGCCGTCGGTGAGCAGAATGATCGCTTTGCTGCGCGCGTGGCTGCGACGCAAGCGCGCCGCGGCAACCCCGACGGCGTCACCGATGGCGGTGGCCGTCGAGTCGATGACGTTGAGCTCCATCTTGCTGACCAGCTCGTCGAGCAGGTGATAGTCGAGGGTCGGCGGCGAGAGCACGTACGCGCTCGCGCCGAACACCACGATGCCGATACGGTCGGTCTTCCGGCGCGCGATGAAGTCGCGGATCACGGCCTTGGCCGCGTCGATGCGCGTCGGCCTCACGCCGCGCGGCTTGGGCGGCACGTAAGTCTGCAGATCCGCGGGCAGATTGGCCATCGCGGCGTTCATCGATCCGGAGAGATCCAAGACGACGATGATGTCGATGCCCTCTTCGTCCGCGGCTTGCGGGCGAAGCGTGTTGACCGGCCGCGCCAGAGCCAAGACACACAGCCCAAAGCCGACCGCGCGCAGCACGCCGGGCAGATCCCGCAGCCAGACTCTGACGCCTGACGGACCGACGCCGAGCGGGAGCAAGGTGCCGAGCTTCAGCCGCGGCATACGCCGATCCTCGCCCAACGTGGCGCGGTAGAAGATCAGCGGCACGAGCAGCAGACCCAGCAAAAACCAGCGGTTTTGCCACTGCGCGTGGAGCAGCTCGTCCCCGCGGGTGAACGCCGGGTAGCTCAAGCCGAGCACGAGCGCGAGCAGCGTGTACACCACGAGCAGCCCGCCTCGCAGCGCACGCCGTAACCGCGCAACCGAGGCACGCAGATCAAAGCGCGGCGCACTCGGCCCCTTGCCCTTGCTCGGCGTGCCCTTGCTCGGCGTGCCCGTGCCCGTGCCCGTAGGAGCAGTCGGTAGTGCGGTCGACGAGTTGCTCACGGCGCCCCTCCCAAATCCGGCGGCTCGGGATTCTCATCGCTCTCCGCATCCGCATTCTCGCCAGGGGCCGATTCTGTCATCAACGGCGGCTCGATCGCGGCGACCACGATGGTGCGTGTCACGATGTTCTCAGCGCGTGCCAGCAAGTCGAGGCACTCGCCTTCGCTCGGCGTGAGCCGCGCAAACTTCACCAAGTCGGCGTCGCGCATGAACGTCTCGATACCGCTCAAGTCCTCGATCTGGGGCGTGATTTGGCGCAGCGAACCGAGCGCCTCGCGGGTCGTGCTCTCCAAGCCGTCGTAGCCGTAGCGGTCGCCCAGGTAGCGTCGCAAAACGTCTGAAACACGGTCAAAAACCTCGGCAAAACGGCCCTCGCCGGTGAGCCCAGCGTGACGAATGTCGTGCAGCGCCTCGAGCGCGACGTCCCACGGCGGGCGCGGGGGTGGCGGCGGAGGGACCTTCTTCGGGCGGCGCAACCAACGGCTGATCAGGAGCGCGGCGACCGCGCCCACCAGGAGCGCAATCAGTGCCACGAACGCGGCGTGCTTGGCGGCCGTCCAAATCTCGAGCTGACGGCGCGCCGCCGGATTGCCCTTCGGTGCCGGATTCGGCAGGTTGGCGATCGGATCTTCCACCAACACCGCATGCGGCGCGGTGCACACGGTGACGAGCTCCCCGCTGGCGCGTGACACGGCAATCGGCAAGGGCGGCAGGATCATCTCGTGGCGCCCGGGCTTGGGCGGCAAGGGCACCACCGAGAGATGCACCGTGGTGGTGGCGCGCTCGCCCTGCTCGACGCGGTCGAGCCTGGGCCCGGCTGCGCCTTCGGCGTCAGGGAGCGCGAAGCCTTCGCGCTCGAGCGCCTTGGCTTCTGGGCTGTCACTGAGCAAGTGGAAGCCCGTGGGCAGCACGGTTTCGCCCTTGCCGTGCACGACGACGACGTCCAACGTCAGCGCGTGACCGCTGACGGCGCGAGTCGCGATTTTCTCGGTGAATCGGGGGCGTTCTTTGCCCGCGGGGATGCGCTCGACGCAGTTCTCGCCGCTTGCCGTGTCGGCACCGGCCGAGCTGCTCGGAGGCGCGACCGGGGCTGCGCTGGTGGATGACGAGGGAGCTGCGTTGGGTGCCGCGGGCGCCCCACCAGCTACGGGTGCGGCATAGACCGTTTGCGCGAGGACGAGCGTAGCGGCACCGAGCGCGCCCAGCCGTGCGACGACGCGCGTACTCATCGGTGGGCTCGCCGCGCGCGCCGCGCGAACAGATCGCGCAGCGGCTTGATGTACGGTTGATCGGTACGCACGACGCAATAGTCCAGCCCCAGCTTGGTGAACAAGCGCACTTGTTCGGCGCGGATGTTGCGCATTTGCTTGGCGTAGTGGGCGCGCACCGCTGGGCTCGCGGTGTCCACGATCACGCTGTCACCGGTTTCGAAATCTTCGAAGCTGCTCAGGCCGACGTTTGGCAGCTCTTCGTCGCGCGGGTCGACCAGCATCACGGGGATTACGTCGTGGCGGGCGGCGGCGAGGGACAGCGCTCGGTCATAGCCGCTCGTGAAAAAATCACTCAATACGAATGCCACGCTGCGACGGCGTGCCACGGAGCTCAACGTCTCGAGCGCGACTCGCAGATCCGTCCCGCTGCGCTCCGGCACACGGCCGAGGATCTCTCGCACCACACGCATCACGTGTTTTTGGCCTTTTTTGGCCGGAACGAGCTTCTCGATTTGATCCGTATGAAGGATCAGGCCGACGCGATCATTGTGTTTGATGGCGCTGAACGCGCACAGCGCGGCGACCTCGGCCGCTAGCCGGGATTTGCTGTGGGTATGAGTGCCGAAGCGTTGGCTGGCCGAAAGATCGACGACCAGCATCATGGTCATCTCGCGCTCTTCCACGAACACTTTGACGTGCGTGGAGTCCATCCGAGCGCTGACGTTCCAGTCGATGGTCCGGATGTCGTCACCCGGCTGGTACTCGCGCACTTCCCGGAACGCCAAGCCCTGGCCCTTGAACACGGACGTGTAGCTGCCGGCTAGCTGCTCGGTGGCTAGCCGGTTGGTCGTGATCTCGATTTTGCGGAGTGCCTTGAGCAGTTCCTTCGGGATCACGGTCTCACCTCAGCAGGCTGGGACATGCGGGGAACCGAAACGGCCTCAGGGGACTTCGACGACCTCGAACACGCGGCGTACGATGTCTTCCGCCGTCACTTCTTCCGCTTCGGCCTCGTAGCTCAGGACGACGCGGTGACGCAGCACGTCCGGGCCAATGGCTTTCACGTCTTCCGGCGTGACGTAGCCGCGGTGGCGCAAGAAGGCGTGCGCGCGGGCGGCCAAGTTGAGCGCGATGCTGGCGCGCGGGCTGGCGCCGTACTCGATCAGCGGCGCGAGGTCTTTCATGCCCTTCTTCTGGGGCTCGCGCGTGGCGAACACGACGTCCACGATGTAGTCCTTCACGCGGTCGTCCATGTACACGTCGCGCACGACTTTGCGGGCTTCGAGCAGCTGCTCGGGGGAGGTCTTGGAAGTGGCGGTGGTGGCGTGCACCACGCCGGTCATGCGATCCATCACCAGGCGCTCTTCTTCGCGCGACGGGTAGCCAACCTTGACCATCAGCATGAAGCGGTCGATCTGCGCTTCGGGCAGCGGGTACGTGCCTTCTTGCTCGATCGGGTTTTGGGTCGCCATGACGATGAACGGATCGGGCAGCGGGTAGCTCTTGTCCCCGATGGTCACTTGGCGCTCTTGCATGGCTTCGAGCAGCGCGCTCTGCACCTTGGCCGGAGCGCGGTTGATTTCATCCGCGAGCACCAGGTTGGCGAAGATCGGACCGAGCTTGGAGCTGAATTGGCCCGTCTTCTGATCGTAGATCACGGTGCCGATCAGATCCGCCGGCAAGAGATCGGGCGTGAACTGCACGCGCGCGAACTTGGCGTGGATGGCGCTGCAGATGGTGCGCACGGTGAGCGTCTTGGCCAGCCCGGGCACGCCTTCCAGCAGCACGTGGCCGCCGGTCAGTAGGCCGATCAAGATGCGTTCGATCATGTACGTCTGGCCGACGATGACCTTGCCGATTTCGGCCAAAAGGTCGTCCACGAAGGCGCTTTCTTTGGCCACTAGCTCGTTGAGTGCGCGTACGTCCTGCATGATTTTCCTGGGGTCGAGACAAGCGCTTCTAGCGCGGTGGGCGCGCGGGAGACAATTGCGAAACCACGCTTATTCCTTAGAAAATTGGCCGGGAGTCATTCGTCCCGGCCGGCAGCCTCGCGCGCCGCGGGGCGGTGCCGCGCCGCGAACGGACAGCCGATGAACCGAGGCGCAATGGCCCCTCCGCGTGTGACCGGATAGTGGGTACTCCCCACTAATTCGGTTTTCGGAACAGGGCAATTTTGGCCGAAAACCGGCCATTCACAACGGGGTCGATGCTGGGTACTCCCCAGTATTCGGGCTTCGGCTATTCGACGCCCGCCAGGCGACTGAAACCTTCGACGATCAGCGCCTGCGCCAGTAGGGTGAGCACGCACGCCGCGAGGCCGAGCGCGAAGCCAAGCCAAGAGCGCCTGGTGCGGCTGAAATGCACCGGCAGACACAGCGGGCCAAAGGCGTACACCGCTGACAGCACGCTCGCGTCGGGCCAGGCGCGGGCCAGCCGCTCTTCCGAGAGCCGCTTCAAGTCGTACCTGACGACGAAATAGGGCAGCGCGACGTTCAGTACGAAGCTCAAGGCGAGCAGCAGTACCTCGGACATGCCGCCGCCTGCTGACGAACCGATTTACGGTTGGACCGCGTGCACGAGCTCACCGAACGCGCTGTCTTCGCCGCCGACAGGACGATTCGTGTGATGGAGCGCGGCGCCCTTGCCCGCGTTCATCTCGCAGTGGATGGCCGCGGTGTACGTCTTGAGCGGTTCGTCGTAGCTGCGTGAGGCGACTACCGCGCTGGCGATGTCGCGCAGTGCTTCGTCCATCGGCGTGCAGGTTGGGCTGGGCGCGGGTAAGCTGAGGGGCTTGGCGTTCTCACAGCAGCCAGCGCGCACGACCGCGTACGCTGCCATGTCATACCAGCCGATGCGCGCGAAAATTTTCATCGCCTCGGTGGTGTTGCCCTTGCTGCCGGTAACGACGGCAACGCGCAGCTTTTCCGAGCCGGTGCGCGGATCGCTTTCGTCGCAGACCCAGCTCATGTCCGGCGCTTTGTCGAAGGTGCCCTTCGGCAGGTAGCCGGAGACACACGAACCGACTTTGTCCGTGCTCTCGGATTGGCTCTGGCCATTCACTGGCACGTCACCGAGGTCGATGGCTTTTTTCTCGGGCTCTGGTGGTGGCGGCTTCTGGATCTCCACGACGTGGACGTGCGACTTGGCGCGCACTGTCGTAAACACCCAGCCCCCGATCAGGCCCGCCGCGACACCGAACGAGGCCAGCACGAGCAGCTTTGAAGGCTTCTTCGGCAGCGGCGCGACGCTGCGCGGCGCTTGCGACGCGCGCGGCGCTTGCGACGGTCGCGGAATTTCGCTCGGGCGCATACTGGGCGGCAACGGCGGGGGGTGGGTCGAATGGGGCCCAGGGGCGATCGGCTCCTCACCAGCGTGCTCCACGAACCAGCGTGCGAGCTCGCGCTTCAAGGGCCGTAAATCGTGACTGCGCGCGCCGAGATCGCGAGCCAGGGCGTGATACAGCGCGACTTGCAACGCGTGATCATCGATGCCCGCGTCTGCGACGGCGCTCTCCGATTCGTAGCCTGCGCGCGGCGGCGCGCCGCCGGTGAGCATCAAATGGAGCAAGCTTGCCGCGGCCCAGCTGTCGTCGGGTTCCGAGGGGCCGTCACCGGGCTCCCACTCGGGCTGACGAAACGCGGCGTCCCCAGCGGGCAACGGGGCGATGACGAGCACCGGCGCGTCTCGGCCGTCGGGGCTGAGCACGACGTTCGTGGGGTGCACCGAGCCGTGCGCGCCGCCGGCTTCGTGCAGCGACGACAGCGCGTCGGCCACGCGCAGCGCCGAGCGAACGGCGTCCACGGGCAACTTTTTACCGATCTCGGCGAGGCGGTGGCTGAGTGTTTCGCCGCCAACCTGTTCGCAGACGACCAGGTGTTTGCCGTCCAGCTCGGCGACCTCGAGCACGTTCGCCAGGTGCGTGTGGCCGAGATCTTTGGCCTTCGCGAGCAGCTTGGAAGTGGCGGCGCTCACGTCGAGCACGACCACCGGCAGCTGACGCTCGGTGTCTAGCCCGGCGTAACCGGTCGGCTCGCCGTCGAGGCGCTCGTCGACACGGTAGCGCGAGCTGATGACCAGTCCGGATTCGAGTCCGGTACTCACCGTTTCACTCACTTAAGCCCTAGTCTCCTGCGATTCGAAAAATATTTTCGAGGTCGGCGCGTAGTCCGAGCATAGCGTCGCATCAAACCCCCGTCGTCGTCCAGGCCCGAGGGTTTCGTTTTTCGCGGCAATGGCGGGCGTCCGACAGTCAGAGGGGGCCTTACAGGTGGGTTCGGCCGCCCCGCCGGACGTCGAGAAAACGAGCGTGAAGCGTACAAGCGTGAACACTTGATTAGCGCCTCACTGGAACCATGTTCGGGTTAGTGTCTTCCGTCGGAGCTGAGTATGCGGATCTTCGCGGGAACGAGTGGCTTTAGTTACGCTGAGTGGAAGGGGCGCTTCTATCCCGAGGCGCTGCCCGACGCGCAAATGCTGCGCTTCTATGCTTCGCGGCTACCCACGGTCGAGATCAACAACACCTTCTACCAGATGCCGAAGCCGGAGACCGTCGCTGGCTGGCGCGACAGCACGCCG
>DATCFJ010000297.1:0-4592 GCA_036509605.1 Polyangiaceae bacterium
GGTGCGCGTTTCCACGTCCTCCGGATTCGCGGCCAGCAAGAACTCGCGGAAGCGCCTGGGCAGCTTCAGTTGGGCCTTGAGCTGGTCTACCGCTGCCGCCTCGGCTTTACCGAACTTGGCTCGCACGTGTCGCTTTGCGAATGCGTCGCGCAGCGCTGAAATCGATTCGGCCAGATCGCTGTCCAATCTCGCGAACCTTCCTTAAGAGGCTAAAAAGAAGACCTTTTTTTACTCGCACCTGGGACGAAGGCAAGCGGGAAACGCGCTTTTCGGCCCCAAGCCCTAAAACGTATAGCGCAGCGCCAAGCCCGAGACCCAAGCCAGCGGCGGCTGGCTGCTCAGATTGCGCTTGAAGGTGGCGGTGTAGTCACGCACGCCGCCGTGCAACGCGAGCGCCATGTGCGGGCTCACTTGATACCATTCGACGCCCAGCTCGCCGCCCACGTAGACGTTGAACTTGTTGGCGTTGGGGTAACCGTAGATCCCCAGCACGTCTGCGTTCACCTCGGCGCCGCCGAAGCTGCCCTCCAAGTACAAGCCGACGCGGTCGGTCGGTTTGACGGTGCCACGCAAGCCAGCACCGAAACCCCACAGCGCGTACGTGCGCGGTTCGGGCGGCGGGTGCGCGTACGAGGTGTTCGAGATCATTAGATCGCTCTCGGCGAACACCATCAGGAAGCGCAGCGGCTCATAACCAAACTGCAGATGGAACCAAGGCGCGACGGGCGAGATGTTCTTCATCGCGCCGATCTGCCCGAAGGCGCCGATGCCGGACTCGACGACGAAGCCCTTGTGTCGCGGCGGCGGTGGCGGCGCGAGCTCTTCGTCCTGTAGGCCGTCGTCGACGGGCGCGTCGCCCTTCGTATCGAGCCACGACTCGACCTCGCTCGTGGTGATGGCGCGCTGCTTCGGTTCTTCGGCGGCGAGCACGGGCACGCTTACCAGCAGCGTTGTTACTCCCGCCAGCAGCGCGCGCATCCGCCCAGGCTACTCCATGAAGTCTGCGCGCGTCGACAGCGTCAACAGCGGCAGGCCGGCCGCGCGAATGGTGTCCGCGCCGCCCTCTTGGCGATCGACGAGTGCGATAATTCCCACCACCACCGCACCCGCCGTTTTCAGCGTTTCTACCGCTTTCAGGCTCGAGCCGCCCGTGGTCACCACGTCCTCCAAGAGCGCGATGCGAGTGCCCGGCTTGAGCGATTTATCGCCTTCGACGAGCTTCGCCGTGCCGTGATCCTTGCGCTCTTTGCGCACGTAGAAGCCGGTCAGCGGTCGACCCTTCTGAAAGCTGACCAAAGACACCGCGCTGGCCAGCGGGCAACCGCCGAGCTCGACACCACCTACAGCGTCGCATGTAGGCAACTCGTCCAGTGCTTGGAACATCAGCTCACCGACCAGCGCATGTCCCTCCGCCGTGAGGATCGTTTGCTTACAGTCGATGAAGAAATCACTCTCGCGCCCGGACGCCAGCACCACGCGGCGGCGTTCGAAGCTGAGCTCACGGAGCAGGTCGATCAGTCGTGCACGCTTCGCCTCGTCGATCATGCGCGGACACTATCCGAGGCGATCCCGCGCGGGAAGCGCGTAGCGCGTCAGTCGTGGCTCTTCTTCTTCTTCGCTTTGACGCCCTTGCCGAGCACCGGGACGACGGGCGGCGGAGGCCGGCGCGGCTCGACTTTGAGCGGTCGCACCGGCACGAATTCCGGTTCAGGCGGAGCGACCGCCGCCGTCGGAGCGGCGATCGGTTTGGGCGCTTCCTGCTTGCGCGGCTCGGGTCGCGTTTCGGCACGCGCTTCAGCGCGCGCGGGCACCTTGGCCACGGAAGGTTGAATGGGGGGATTGGGGCGCGCGGGTGCGACGCGAGCAGCCGCGGCCGGCGCGGGCCTCGCAGCCGGGAGCGGAGCGGGGCGCACTGCGGCCGGAGTTGGGCGCGCCGCGGCTGCCGGACGAGCTGCTGCGGCGGGCTCGCCGTCGGTCTGCACGTGGCCACGGGCCAATGCGCCCGGCGCGATGCCGACGCGCGGGCTCGAAATGTCGCCCACGACGCGCGCACCGTTTTCGAGCAAAACAGCCTGAGTACCGCGCAAATCCCCCTGCACGTGGCCGGCGATGGTGAGCTGTGCGCCGTTGACGCTGCCGCGCACGCGGCCGGACGCGCCGATGATCACGTTTCCCGTCACGTTCACGTCGCCTTCGACGCGACCCAAAATCTCGAGCGAGCCATCGCCGCGCACATGACCGCTGACGACTGTACCCGCGCCGATCACTGAAGATTCGGCCATTGGTCTCACAGCTCCATGTCGACGTTGCCCTTGAACGAGGCTCCGTCTGCAATCGTGAAACGCGCAGCTTTGATGTCGCCGACGAGCTTGCCACCCGCTTGAATGTCGACACGCTCGGACGCGGTCACGTCACCTGTCACTTGTCCGGCAACGCTCAGGCTCGCGCCGGTGATGTCTGCACCGACTACTGCGGTGCCGCCGACCGTCACTGCGTCGCTCGTCGTCAGACGACCACGCAAGTTACCGTGGATCACGATCTCTTCGTCGCCAGAGATGTCGCCCTCGATCGTGAGCCCTTCGCCAATCACCGTGCCTGCCATCCGTCTCGCCTCTTCACCAGTTGCCAAAAATGGTTCAGCGGCGCCGCTGTGGCGCGCCGCCGAAATCAAGCTCGAAATCCGTGTCGAGCCGCACTGAAATGCGCGCGCCGGCTTCGATAGACACTTCAGCGCCGCGCAGCTCACCGCGCACCTGAGCGCCTGAGCGCACGGCGATTGCGCCGCGCGCTTGCGCGTCACCGAGCAAGCTGCCGCCGATCTCGATGCCCTCGCCTTGTAGATTGCCCTCGAGGCTGCCGCCCTCGGCGATCTCCGCGTCCCCGTTCAGGTTTACGTCGCCTTTGACGGAGCCCTCGATGCGCAGCGCGCCGTCACCGCTGATGCGGCCGGTCACGCGCGTGGCTGCGCCGACAACGCTGATTTCATTTGGGTGACGGGGCATCGAAGGATTGCGGAAAGCTAGTACGCCCCGCGACGATTGGGAACAACTCGCATGTCTTCTTCGGGGGATTCTCCCCCGCACCCGCTGAAATGTCCCCCGTCGGGGATCACGAGGCGCGTAATTCAGCGGGCCTCACCGAATAGTTTGGGGCCGACCCCAAACGGCCTTTCTAGGGGCGCGGCGTGCGCGCGGCGATGATCTCTTGGGCGCGCGGGACGGAGCGGAATAGCGCGCGGGCGTACAGGCGGCGCTTTTCGGAGTGGGGGAGATCGCCTTTTCTGCCGTGCGTGGCGGCCGACAGCAACACCGCCGCGGCAACGCTGACGTTCAGGCTTTCCACGAAGCCGCGCATCGGAATGCGCACCGCGCGCTTGGCGTGCACGGCGAGCTCCGCGCAAATGCCCTCGTGTTCGTTGCCGAGCAAGAGCGCCATGCGCGGAATGTGCGCTAAGTCCGGTGGCGTGAGCTCCCCTTTCGGGTGCGTCGCCACAAGCTCGTAGCCTTGCCCCTGCAGGTAGTGCGCTGCCGCATCAGCCGACTTGTGACTGTGCACCTCCAGCCAGCGTTCGGTGCCCTTGGTGATGCGGCGCGCGATCATGAACGCTTCGACGCGCGGCAGCACGTGCACCGTGGGTATGCCGAAGGCGTCGCAGGTGCGCATGACCGCTGAGCCATTGTGCGGGTCGTGCGGCGCGTCCAGCAGCACGGTTACGCTGCCCAGCCGTTGCTCGATCACAGACTGGAGCCGAGCCTGGCGCTCGTCGCTGGCGAGTGGTTCGAGCGTCTCGATCACCGCATCGACCGTCCATGCTGCGTTCCACGGCTCTCCCGGCAAACTCTCGGCGAATTCGGCGCCGACTTCTTCACTCGCGCGTCTCAAAGAGGTTTTTCCTGGCTTCGGGGATCGAAGGTTGGGCTTGGGGGAGGCGAGATAGCGCGATCGGGCCGGTGGGGGGACTTCCCTGACCTCGGAACAAGCATTATCTTCCACCGGTCACTCAATCACAGCTCAGGAGAGCGGTCCCAATGGCATCCGATAAGGTTCATGTTTTCAACGACCTAAACTTCGAGCAGGAAGTCCTGAAATCGAACGTTCCGGTCCTGGTGGATTTCACGGCGACCTGGTGCGGACCCTGCAAGGCCCTCGCGCCGATCGTCGACCAGCTCGCTGACGATCTGCACGGCAGCGTAAAGGTCGGCAAGCTCGACATCGATGATTCTCCGATCACTGCCGGCAAGCTCGGCGTGCGCGGCGTGCCGACCGTGATGGTGTTCAAGAACGGCGAGCGCGCGGCGCAACACGTCGGTCTCACCACCAAGGCCAAGCTCGCTGAGTTGGTGAAAGTCTGAGTCACGCCGTAGAGAGCCCGAGCCACGCCGAACACAGGCGTCGCTCGGGCTCGAACGCGTCGGGCGCCTCGCGCTTCCGTCGAAGGCGCTTGTATTGGTTGCCGATCGGCGTCTTGGCGCTTGCGAACGCGATCTTCGCCGTCGCGCTCTCGCGGTTTTTGCCCGCTTGGCTCGCCGCCGCCGTAGCGGGGCTGTGTTACGTCGCGACCGTCCCGCGCTTCGTCGCGCAGCTGCGCGATC